>JADGEG010000253.1 GCA_016744485.1 Arcobacter sp.
CTCCAATATGAATATCAGATATTTGAGCTATTTTATATTCTTTTTTTAAGTTCTTAATTTTGATATCTACATGTTCTATATCAATATTTCTTGCATTATAAATAGCTTTTGCATTTAAAGAACCTACTAATACTAAAGAGGAAGTATCTAATGTTCTTTTAAAAAATACTCTTCTTTTATCGTCTTTAGTAATATTTAGCAAATATAAAAAAAACTTATAAACTAAAGCTAAAATAAATAAGACAAAAATAATACCAATACTAAGTGAGAGAAGATAATAAATATCATAAGATACAGTCCATAAACTTTTAGTTAAAAAAAAACCTAAAACACCAAACAAATTAAGTACTAAAAAAATATTTAAAGCTATTTTAATACTTATGGGATAGTTTAGTTCTTTGATAAATCTTTTAGAAATATATAAAGACATTAAAGAAAAAATTATAAAAAAAACTGAGATAAATATTAAAAAATTCATAATGCTAGTATACTTAAATAAAATTAATATTTAAATCATATCTCAACTTTAATACATTAAATAACTATGATTTACTAAAGTAAATGTTTATTATTAGAATTGCTGATCTTTTATAAAAGCAACAAATAAACCATTATAATCTTTTGCAACTTCTACTTTGACAACTTCAATAGGAGAAGAATTTCCATCACTTCCTTTTACTGATCCTATCTGTAAAGTTTTTGTGAAGATTTCTCCTTTATTTGTTGTTGCTATTTGCAAAGTAGCTATTCTTCCTTCTGCTCCTGAATAATTATTAATACCTATTTTATATACTCCTACTTGTAATACATCAGGTTCACAACTTGCATAATAATGCTCTGGTCCATTTGCTACAGTATTATCAACATCTAAGAAACCACTTTGCCCTATGTCTTGAGAATAATACACATGAGCACCTTTTGGTTCAAAAGTATGTAAATCAAGATCACCTTTTCCATCCCAAGTTAAAGTAGCTGTAAAGAAGCCTGAATTACCTTGCGTATTTGGAGTGATTAAATCATCAAGTGCAGTTAAAATTGCACTTTGTACTTTACTTCTTGTTTGTCTTTTTTGATTTAAATAAGTATTTACCAAAGTATGTCCACTTGCATCATCTGTTGATAAATGAGAGAGAGAAAGATATGTATTTATTGGTGGAACAGATGTAAGTCCTTGAACTCTTAACAAATTAATAATCACATCAATATTAGCTAATATATGCTCTCCTCTAAGTGTAGCTGAAGCAGGAGCTATATGTACAGTTTTTACACTTTTTGCATCAGTTATACTTAAAGCTTTATCATAAGCATAATTAGCAAAAAAGTTCCCTTGGGAATGTGCAACTAGTAAAAGTTTTTTCTTTTCAATAACTAAAGCTTTTATTCTTGTAGAGTGTCGTGTAAAATCTATATGTGTAGGAGGATTAGATAAAAAAGTTGTTCGTAATGCCATAGTAGTACTAATTATAATATGTCCTATACTATTTAATAAATCATCATGAGCTTTTGTCAAACTTTTAATACGTTGTTTAAAACTTAGTTCATCAGAAGTATCAGTTAATGTTTCCCAAAATAATTCCCATCTATTAACTACAACTCCATTAAATTCAACAGCTCTTTGTCGAAAAACTTCAGCTAAATCTTCAAGTGCAGTAGCACCATCTCTGGTTTGACCTGTTTGATTATAAAAAAGTTCATATTCTATATTTTCATTTTTGTATTTCTTTTGGGGCATTAGTTTTTTTATCTTTCTTAAAGAGTTAGATGCTTGATTTGGAGTATTCCAAACACCATTAAAAAAACCAAGTACATAACCAACTGGTTTACATATACTAGTAGTATCTTCATTAGCATAAAGTGTATTTGATGTTAGCATTAAACCTAGACCTAAACTTAAAACTAAACCTAAAGTATTGATAATTTGTTTTTTAATTTTAAATAATATTTTATTTTTCACAAGTATCCCCTGAAGATAATCTTGAAACTGATCCAGATAAAGCATTACTATATAAGATATAC
>JADGEG010000086.1 GCA_016744485.1 Arcobacter sp.
GTTTCTTAACTATAGATGCTGATAAAATTGCTCATAAGTTATTAGATATACATTATCTAGAAATTGAGCATATTTTTGGGAAAGAATATGTTTTAGATAACAAAGTTTTAAGAAAGCAATTAGGAAAAATTATCTTTTCAAATACAAAGGAAAAATTAAAACTTGAAAATTTTATTCATCCTTTAATTAAAAAAAAAATTATAGAAGAAGCTATGCTTTTTGAAAAGGCAAAAAAAACTTATTTTATTGATATACCTTTATTTTTTGAAACTATGAATTATCCAATTTCAAGATCTTTAACTGTATATACACCTTTTGATTTACAAATAAAAAGACTTATGAAAAGAGATAATATATCTGTAAATGAAGCAAAGCTAAAAATATCAAATCAGATGGATATAGAAAAAAAGAAAGAATTAGCTACTTATGTAATAGATAATTCAAAAAATTTGAAAAATTTACAAAACGAAGTAGAACAAATAATAGGGAAAATTTTATGACTTATACAAAATATAGTGCTAGTGGAAATGATTTTATAATCTTTCATACTTTTAAAAAACAAGATTATTCACAAAAGGCTATTGCTTTATGTAATAGAACTGAGGGTATTGGAGCAGATGGTTTGATAGTTTTAATTCCAAACAAAACTCATGATTTTGAATGGTTATTTTATAATAGTGATGGAAGTCCTGCTTTAATGTGTGGAAATGGTACAAGAGCTTGCGCCCATTATGCCTATAATAATAATTTAGCACAAACAACAATGTCTTTTAAAACAGGTGCAGGAATTATTTATTCTGAAGTATCTGGAGATATTGTTAAAACACAGCTTACAAAACATAAAATTATAAAAGAAGAATTTAAAGAATATGCTTACAAGTGGTCTTTAATTGATACAGGAGTGCCACATTTAGTGTGTATTGTTGAAGATTTAAAAGAGTTTAATATAGATGTTTGTATAAACATGCGACAAAAATATAATGCAAATGTTAATTTTGTGCAAGTAAAAAATAATAAATTATTTGTTCGAACATTTGAAAAAGGTGTTGAAGCAGAAACTTTAGCTTGTGGTACAGGAATGATTGCTTGTTTTATTAAAACACATAGACTAAATTTAATAGAAGATGAAACTTTAGTTTATCCAAAAAGTAAAGAAGAATTAAGCATAAAACTACAAGATGATAATCTTTATTTTACAGGTAAAGTAAAAAAAGTTTTTGTAACGCAAACTTAAATATTTAAAAGGATAAAATTGAGAATTGCTTTTATAGGAGATATTGTAGGTCGTCCTGGAAGAAAAATAATTAAAGAGAATTTAAAAAGAATGAGAAATGAATATGATATTGATTTTGTCATTGCAAACGGTGAAAATGCTAGTCATGGTTTTGGTTTAACTATTAAACATTGTGATGAATTATTGAAAATGGGAATTGATGTAATTACAGGGGGAAATCACTCTTTTGATAAAAAAAAAGATATGCTAGTATTACTTGAAACAAAAGCAGTACTAAGACCAGATAATTATCCTCTTGGTCTTGCTGGAAGTGGTGTTAGAATTTTTGAAGTAAAAACTAAAAATGCTATACAAAAATTAGCAGTTATTAATCTAATGGGACAATTTGCAATGCCAATAGTTGAAAATCCTTTTAATCTAGCAAAAAAAATAATTGCAAAATTACATGAAGATCGAATAAAAAATATTTTTATTGATTTTCATGGTGAAGCTTCTAGTGAAAAAAGAATAATGCTAATGATGTTTAAAAATCAAGTTAGTGCAATATGTGGAACACATACACATGTAGGAACAGATGATTTACAAATCTTTGAAAACACTGCTTATTTAACTGATATTGGTCTAACTGGATGTAGAACAAATGTAATAGGAATGGATAGTAAAATCCCTATTTTAAAAGCTACTACAGGAGTAGGAGGACATTTTTCTATTCCCGCAACAGCTAAATCAATTTTGCAAATGATGGTAATTGATATTAAAAATGGAAAAGCAATTAAGTGCTTTAAATTAAAAAAACTATGTAATCAAGATGAGTATATACAAACAGATGCAATTATTGACTAGTATAAATAATTCTTATGATTTATTTCTTTTTTTAAAAGAAAAAGATTTATTAAAAGAACATTGTATTTCTTGGTGGCCAAGCTCAAATGCTTTTGAGATTTTACTAGGAGCTATTTTAACCCAAAATACTAAATGGACAAATGTAGAAAAATCTTTAATAAATTTAAAAAAAATAAATATTTTAACATTAGAAGATTTAGTTAATATAGATATCCAAAATTTAATTTTTGCTATTACTCCAAGTGGTTTTAAAAATCAAAAATCAAAAAGATTAAAACTAATAGCTGCTAATATTTTAGAAGAATTTGGCTCATTTGAACTTTTTAAAAGCTCTTGTACAAGAACTTGGCTTTTAGAACAAAAAGGTATAGGATTTGAAACAGCTGATGCTATTTTATGTTATGCCTGCAAAAGAGACTTTATGGTAGCAGATAAATATACTCTTAAATTATTACAAAAATTTAATTATGAATTTGAATCTTATGAAGATCTTCAAGCATGGTTAGAATATGGAATTAATGAAAATTACGATAAAATCGTTCAGCTTTACGATTATAAAATATCTTTAAATTTAATCTATTGTAGGTTTCATGGAAAAATTATTGAATTTATGAAAAAGAATTAAGAGGGTAAACAAATGATTATAATTCCACAGACAAAAGGAGGAGTAGGTAAATCTACGGTTGCTATGCAAGTTATTGCTCCTTATTTATTCAAAAAACATAATAAAAAAGTCACTTATATTGAAATAGACGACGAAAATAATGATTCACAATCCTTTACCCAAACGCAAATAGTTAATAAAAGAATGTTAGGTACTAATAAATTAACTCAACTTGATGAGCTTATTTTAATGGATGATAACCATGAAATCATAGTTGATGTTGGAGGAAATAAAACTTCAGCACTAGTCTTAGATGAAATAAAAAAAATAGGTTCTTTTGATAATATTAAATGGATTATTCCTTTAGGTGATGGGGAATTAGATGGTAAGAATGCTATTTCAACTATGAAAAAAATAAAAAAAATTGAAAAAAATTCTGAGAAAAATGTACTTTTTGCTTTAAATAGAGCTATTTCTATGGACAATGAATATATAGAAGAACAATTTATTAATTTTTTTGGACATAAATATTTAGAATCAAATTCTGTTATATGTGATTTTGTAAAAAATCCAAAATATTTTCCTGTAAAAAATGATAAAGTTATTACAATGAGCAGATACTTAGGATCAACTGTTTGGGAAATGGCATATACAAATACAGACTTTACAAAAAAAGCTTTAGAAGCAAAAGAATTAGGAGATATAGAAAGTGCAAGAAAATATTTATTCTTTAGGCGAATTCAAACTGAAGCAAAAGATTATGTTATTGGAGTATTAAATAAAATTTTCTGTGAATTAGATACTTGGATTGATATTAAAAAATGAATGAAATGAGCTTTAAACAGGCCAAAGATGTTATAGAACAACTTGAATTATCTGAAATTTCTTTAAATAAATCATTTGAAAATATTTCAAATGTTTCAAAATCTTTAGATAAATCTTTAGAAAAGCAAAAAAATATATATGAACTTTTACCACAAAAAGAAAAAGGAATAACTTTTTTAAAACTATTAATCATGTTAAATATTGGATTTATTCTAGGTATTTTTGCTGGTAAATATTTATTATAAAATTAGGAAAAAATATATGGGAAAACAAGAAAAAATAGTTTCGATGTTTAATGATATCGCAAAAACTTATGATATTACAAATAGAGTTTTATCTATGGGTATTGATAAGTCTTGGAGAAATAAAGCTTGTAATTTAAGTTTTGAATTGTATAAGAAAAAAAATATTGATAAAATCATTGATGTTGCTTGTGGTACTGGTGATATGATTTATTTTTGGCAAAAAATAGCAAAAGATAATAATATAAATCTAAATAGTGTTGTTGGAGTTGATCCAAGCGTTGGAATGCTAGATGTTGCAAAGAAAAAGTTAAAAGAAGTGCAATTTATCGAAGCTAGTGCTACAGCTATGCCTTTTGATGATAATAATGCAGATATAATATCTATTTCTTATGGTATTAGAAATGTAATTAAAAGACAAGAAGCTTTTAACGAATTTGCAAGAATTCTTCAAAAAGATGGCTTAGTTGTAATATCAGAATTTACAAAAAATAAAAAAACTTCTATATTAGATTATATTACTGATTTTTATATGAATAAAGTATTACCTATTTTAGGTGGGTTTATTTCAAAAAATAAAGAAGCCTATACATACTTGCCAAATTCAATAGATGAGTTTTTGACAAGTGAAAACTTATGTAAAGAGTTAAATGAAGCAGGGTTTGAAATAGTTTATACTAAAGCATTCTCTATGAATATATCTACTTTGATAATAGCTAAAAAACTATAGTATAAAAAATATTATGCAAAAAGCACTTGAAGTATCACAACTAAATATTCAAATAAAATCTATTTTAGAAACTACTTTTATAAGTGTTTATGTTCAAGGTGAGATATCTAATTTAACTTATCATAATTCTGGACATATATATTTTTCCATTAAAGATGCAAATTCTGTAATTTCTTGTGTTATGTTTAAAGGAAATGCAAAACATCTAAAGTTTAAACTTGAACTTGGACAAAAAATAACAATTAATGGAAATTTAACAGTTTATACCCCAAGAGGAAATTATCAGTTATTATGTACAAAAATTGAACCATCAGGACAGGGTAGCTTGGCATTAGCATATACACAATTAAAAGACAAATTAGAAGTTCAAGGTTTTTTTAAAGAAAATAATAAAAAACAATTTCCAAAATATCCAAAAAAAATAGTCTTAATTACCTCTGAAAGTGGAGCCGCTATTGAAGATATGAAAAAAGTAGCAACAAACAGATGGCCTTTAGTTCAATTAATACTAATACCAACATTGGTTCAAGGAGAAGATGCAAAATATGATATAGTAAAATCTTTACAATATGCTAATACTTTATCTTGTGATTTGATTATTTTAAGTAGAGGTGGTGGAAGAATAGAAGACTTGTGGGCTTTTAATGAAGAAATTGTAGCTATTGCTATATATGAATCTAATATTCCTATTGTTTCAGCTATTGGTCATGAAACAGACTATTTAATAAGTGATTATGTAGCAGATTTAAGAGCTTCAACTCCATCTAATGCTATTGAATTAGTATTGCCTGATATTAATGAATATCGAATTTATATAGATAATTTAAGCAAAGATTTTGATAATATATTTTTAAATATTTTAAACAATAAAAATGATAAAATACAATATATGAGAAAGCTTTATGAGCAAAATTCTATTGAATCAAAATTTGTATATTTTACTAAAGAAATTAATCTTTTAAAACAAAACTTCATTTATTGCATAGAACAAAATATAAAAATTAATCAACTTGAATTAGATAGCTTAAAAGAAAACTTTATAAACAATCACCCAAGTACAAAAGAATTAAATTATTTTGCTCAAATTTCAAGAAATAATAAATTAAGCAATCTATCAGAATTAAATGTAAATGACCATATCACACTGCAAACAACAAAAATTATTGCTTCTTGTACAATAAATAGTATAGAAGAACAATAATAATAATTTAAGTATATAAAAGTTAAAATATAATTAGATTATAAGAATATATATAATGAAGGAAGTGTTATAATGGATAATAATATAGAAGAAGCCCAAATACCTGATGATATTGATATGAATGAATATATGACTTTTGAATTAGGAAAAATGAAATATGCGATTGAATTACCAAAAATTAGAGAAATTTTAACATATCCTGATAACATCACACCTTTGCCAAATACAAATGACTGGGTGAAAGGATTAATTAATTTAAGAGGAGAAGTTGTTCCTATCTTAGATATAAGAATTAAATTCCATACAGGAGAAATTGTATATAACGAAAACACATCTGTAATTGCTGTTATAACTAAAGATAAAAGAATGATAGGAATTATCGTTGATAAGGTTGATGATGTTCAAAAAATAGATATATCTTCCTTATCTATAGTTTCAGATATGGGTTCAGCTATCCCTTCTAAATATTTAAAAGGATATGTAAGATTAGATAATAATGAAATGCTTGTATTAATGGATATTGAATCTGTTGTGAGTAAAGAAGAACTTCAAGGTTAAATTTTTTAATGAAAGCTAGCATAATATGACATTAGATAAAAAAATAATATTAAGATTAAAAGTATTATATGTAGAAGATGATGAAAGTATTAGAAATGAATTAACACTTGTATTATTAAAATTTTTTGGAAAGGTTTATGCAGCAAAAGATGGAGAAGACGGACTTTTAGTTTATAAAAAACATAAAAATAATATAGATTTAATTATATCTGATATCAACATGCCTAAATTAACTGGTATTGAAATGTTAAAAGAAATTAGAAAAATAGATAAAAACTTACCAATACTTTTTACAACTGCCTATTCAGATACACAGTTTTATAGTGAAGCTATTAAATTAAAAGTTTATGAATATTTAATTAAACCAATTGATATCAGAAATCTAATAGAAGTAACAAGTACACTAGCACAAACTTTATATAATGATTTTTTATTAAAGCAAAAAAGAAATGAGCTACAAAAATATACTGATATTATATTAAATAATAATATAGTCATAAAAACTGATAATCATATGAAAATAACATATGTTAATGAACTTTTTTGTACAACTACACATTATAATAATGATGAATTATTAAATAAAACATTTGATTCTTTATTTCATTATGATGTTGATCCTAAAATATTTCAAAAAATACATTCTAGTGTTTTAGCTAATAAAACTTGGAATGGTATAATTAAAAATAAAACAAATTTTAATACAAACTATGTTGCTGAATGTACAATAATATCATTATTAAATGATGCTGGAGATATTATAGGATCTATTTGTGTTCAAAAAGATATTACCAAAAAAATGAATCAACAAAGAGATGTGAAAATTTCTTTAATGAAAGATAAAGGCAATATTTTAATAAAAAGTAAAAAAGGTGAAATTGTAACAAGACAAAAAATAAATAAATTAGAAAATGAAATCAAAGAATTACAAAAATCATTTAAATTAGAAGTGTCCAAAAATAATGCAGATATTTATAATTATGAAAAAACTATTTTAGAAAACCAACAATTAAAAAGAGATATAATAAAATATAAAAAAGATTATCTTTCCTTAACCAAAGATAAGAGTTCTTTTATGAAACTTTCAAAAGAAAATTCTGACTATAGAATGAAGAATAAAAAATTACTACTTAGTTTAAATAAAATTGATGAGCAACATTTAAAAGAATCTAAACAAACTAGTGTTAATTATGAAATTAAAATTGATGATTTAGAAAAAGAATTAACTAAAATAAAAAGTAGTTTTGATAACCTTGATAATGCAGAGGCACTAATGGACAAACTCAAATATTGGAAAGAAAAAGCACAAGATGAAGCAAAAAAAATTCAAAATCTAGAAAAACAAGTTTTAAAACATGCAGATGCTAATGTCTTAGGTAAGTTATTTGGACAAATAACAAAATATTAAAATATAGATGAATTCAAAAAACAAATGAAAATTTCAATAAATTTTTTATTTATTCTTATAAGTATTTTCTTTGCAAATATACTGTTTGGGAAAGAACAAATTATTGCAAATATAAAAGATGCTTCAGGAATAACATTTAGTAAAAAATCTCATACTTTATTTGTAGTAAGTGATGAGGGTGTATTGTATGAATTATCTAAAAAAGGAAAAATTCTAAGATATATTAATTTAGGCTCATATGATTTTGAAGGTATTACAATTGATGAAAAAAATAATTTATTAATTTTACTTATTGAAGGAGTTGATAATATTTTAATTGTAGAGAAAAAAACTTTTAAAATAAAAAAACAAATATCAATTAACAGAAAATATAGAAAAAAAACTATATTAAAAAAAAATAAAAAGAGAGGTTTAGAAGGAATAGTTTTAATAAAAAATAAACTATACATTTCAAATCAATCATATAAAAAATACCCC
>JADGEG010000254.1 GCA_016744485.1 Arcobacter sp.
TCATATAACAAGTCGTAGAAACTGACATTTTAGCAAGTTATTTTTTAATTATAATTCTAAGATGTTGTGTGCTAAAATGTTGATTAACTAATAGTTAGACTAAGGTTTGTAGAAAAACTAGAACCCAAATATTTCTATTTATTAAACTTTGAAAGTGTTCTTTTTTTGGGTAATTATGAAACAACAAGCAATAAATTTAAAAATTTATTGCGAAAATCTGTAATTTTTCCAGCTAAAATCTCTATATAGCATATATAGATTATGAAGGAGTCTAAAATTATGGAAACAAAAGAAGACCTAAGAAAAGAATATGATAAAATTTGGGATAAAATTAGATATAAAAAAATAAGTGAAGTTGAATCAATCACAAGTGAAATAATTAATATATTAGAAAAACATATTGATGATAGATTATTTTTTCATGGGGACTGTGAAAAAATAAATTTTTTATTCAAAAAATTAAAACAACGAAATTATTTTTATATGGCTAGTGATGCTAAGCAACTTATATGTTTAGCAAATCCAAAATTTAAAGAACTATTTGAAAATATGGGAGAAGCTATGAAATTAGACAGAAAAAAAGTATGTGGATATAGTTTTATAAAAATTGGAAATTTTTATAAATCAAATAAACCAATTGAAGCAAAATTTGATGGAAAGCAATTAGATAACTATAATTTAGCAGTAAAACTAATTGATGATAAATTTTTAAATGCTGAACAATCAACATATCTTATATATAAAGAAAATGAATTAGTATATGCAGGATACTATTCAAATACACTTTATGATAGATGGTTTCGTAAACAAAATGATATTTTATATGTCTGGCATGGAATTGAAGATAAAGAAAAATTAAAAGATGATTTAAGAAATCATCCTGAAAAGTTTTCAATGTGGTTAACTGAAAATCCATATAGTGATGATGTTAATATTAGCAAAGCAATTGAAGATGTAATTATTATGAAAGAGCAACCAATAGGTAATAAAGTTGGTAAAGATTTAGAAGAGCAGAAAAATGGTGCAATTAAAGTTAGTGAAATTTTGAAAAATATATGAATAGATATTTAAAAGTTAATGAATTAGAAAATGGTTATATTTATAAAATAGAAGCACGAAATGCTTCTATTGGGGTGTGGTTAGAATTAAAAAAAGCTTTTATCATTTCCAGATGGAAATTTAAAAGTAACTATTTAACTCATGAATATCATTGGGATATTGATGATACTTTAGGAACAGCAAAGCCAATGGAAATTTTAGAAAAATTTCCATTTGAACTAAAGGACTATTCAATAGAAGATAGGCAAAATAGTAAGATACTGAAATATCTTGATAGCTTTGATGATACAAGAGATGAAAGTATTGAAAGATTAGGTTGGAATGATATTCAACAAAAAAGACTAGACAAAAAGAAAATAGGAATATTTTGGATTTATGAAAAACAAGTTTTTTTAGAATTTCAAATACTGGGAGATATTAAAGCCATAAATGGCTTTAAAGATAGTGATTTATCTTATTATCAAGTATGGGATAAAGTAAAAAACCAACACCCTAAATTTTATCTTTATGAATATGAAGATATTCCAAGAGGTAGAGTAGTTTATGATATTGAAAATCATATATTTAGAATTTATTGTAATGAAAATATATTGCAAGATGAAACATCAAAAAAACTTATTTTAGAAAAGTTTAAATTGATGAAATTATTTGAAGTTTCAAAAGAAAGTATAGAATTTAAAAAAGATGAGCATTATAAAATAATTTAAACTTACAAGTAGTGCAAAGTCTAACAAATCGTTGGAAAGAAAAACAAGTGTACACTGCCGATAAACCTAGCTTTTAAGTGTCGATTAGATAAACTCTAAAGATTGAATTTTCAAGTCATTTCGCCCACTTGTTTTTCAACTCAGGCGTTATACACAGAAGGAGTTTTATAATGGAAATAATCACATTGGTTTTTTTGCTAACATCAGCAGTTATAATTTTAACACCAGGACAAGATATGATTTTA
>JADGEG010000087.1 GCA_016744485.1 Arcobacter sp.
ATATAAAGCTTGTGCAGGATGTCATGGAATAAATGGTGAAAAAAAAGCTTTAGGAAAAAGTGAGATAATAAAGGGTTGGCAGGCTAGTAAAACACAAGAAGCATTATTAGGATATAAAAATGGAACTTATGGAAAAGCTATGAAAGGTCTTATGAAAGGTCAAGTATCAAGACTTGATAAAGATAAAATTCAAGCTCTTTCTAACTATATAGCAACATTTAAGTAAATTTTATTTACTTAAATTTATAAAAGGAGGATTATTATGATTAAAATACTAACATTTATAGTTTTATTTAGCTCTTTGTTGTTTTCAAAGCAAATAAATAAGTACTATGAGTATGTACAAGTAACACATAGTACACCAATATATAACTATACTTATATTAATAAACCATATAAAGAATGTTGGGAAGAAAGATATAATAATACTAATTATTCAGATAATAATTCTATTGGTTTGGATACTATTATTGGTTTTGCAACTGGTGCAGTTATTGGAAATCAAGTTGGAAAAGGTAATGGTAGAGTTGCTGCAAAGATTGTAGGAGGTTTACTTGGAGGTCAAATAGCTAACAATATTAGAAATAATAATTCTTCTAATTATGGTTCTTATGATGAATATAAAACAAGAACAAAATGTGTCACAAAATATAAAAGAAAAAAAAGAAAAACTTTAAGTGCCTATAAAAACTATTTTACATATAATGGTATACAAAATTATAAAATAAGTAACGAAATACAAAATACTATTCGAATTAAACATGCAATATCATATTAGTATGTACGAAGATTCGTTATTGTTCAATTGTAAGCTTATTTGTTTTATAATTTAGTTTTTAAAATTGGAGTTTTTATGAGCAATAATGTATTAGTTAAGTTCTTTTTTGTTTTATTTTTTCCTATATATTTATTTTCCCAAGGTATTGATGATCTACAAGTAAAACAAATTGATGAACAACTTGCTTTACAAGAACAGTATGTTCAAAATGTTATTAAAAACATAAATAATCAAACATATTTACAAAATGATATAAAAAATCATGAAAAAAGCATAAAACTACTTACAAATAAGATACATATTAATAAAAATGAAGAAAATACTCTTGCAGTTAAAAGAGATGAGTTAGCAGTATTGATTTTACAAGGAAAAATATCTTATGAAAATACATTAACAAATATTATAAAAGGTAAACACACATTTAAAGATAAAGAATATTTTATAAAATTATTGAAAAACAATATTGAAAAACTTAATATAAAGCTGAATGATACTTACATAAAAGAATATGAAAATGAAAAAAATAAAGAAAATATAGTATCAAAAAACTATACAAAAAATTATCTAGAATTACAAAAACAAACAAATACTCAATTATTAGTTTTAAAATATTTATTAGAACATATGTATTCATATAGACAAACAAACTTTTTTATTGATGAATTTAATTTAACATACTTAATAT
This sequence comes from Arcobacter sp., assembly GCA_016744485.1. Classification (GTDB taxonomy): domain Bacteria; phylum Campylobacterota; class Campylobacteria; order Campylobacterales; family Arcobacteraceae; genus BB30. Next base: position 1,464 of record JADGEG010000087.1, read on the forward strand.
CTAGTATTGATGCTATTTCATTTATTTCTTATTTATCAGAGTTTACAAATTATTATTTTCACTTCTCCATTGGTGAAATAATTCTTGTACTTCTAATAATCTTTTTTATTAGAATTTTAAATACTAGAATTATTAATGTAATTGCTAGCTTTATTGCAAAAATCTTTATAAGAAAAAAATATGATGATAGTGAAGATATAAGAACATATCTTCAAAAAACTATTGATAGACCACTTATTTTTGGTTTATATATTTTTTCAATTCATATATCTTTGTATATTTTAATTAAAAATCCTATAATCATTCAACAAACACTGCCATGGATTAATACAATATATATATCACTTTTAACTTGGACCTTATATTCTTTATTAAATAATGGTATTACTGTATATGCAAATACTTTATTAACTAAGTATCCAAATGTAAGAAAAGAGATGATAGTTTTTATTCTAAGAATAGTTAAAATAATCTTAATTCTACTTGTAATATTATTTTTATTTTCACAATTAGGCATAGATATTAAAGCAATAGCAGCATCACTTGGGGTTGGTGGTATTGCTATAGCATTAGCTTCAAAAGATACTTTGGCAAATTTTTTTGGTTCTTTAAATATCATGACTGATAATTCCTTTTCACAAGGTGATTGGATACAAACTAATAATGTTGAGGGTACTGTTGTAGATATTAGAATGAGAACTACAAGAATTAGAACTTTTGATAATGCCATGATTACTATTCCAAATTCACAACTTGCTAATATTCCTATTAGAAATTGGTCAAAAAGAAAAATAGGAAGAAGAATAAAAATGTACTTAGGCATTACTTATGAAAGTGAAATGGAAAATATTGTACAATTAAAAAAAGATTTATATGATATGTTAGAAAATCATTCTAAAATAGCATCTTTAAAAAACACTCAAAGTACAAAAACAAAAAAATTTGAAGCTATAAAAAAAGATGATTTAAGTGGAGTTAAAAAAACATTACTTGTTTATATTGATAAATATAATGACTCATCTATTGATATATTAATTTATTGTTTTTCAAAAAGTCCTAATTGGGAAGACTGGTTAATGACAAAAGAAGATATTTTAATCAAAATATCAAAACTAGTTGAAAAAAATAATTGTGATTTTGCCTATCCTACACAAACAATTTTATTAAACAAATAATATGAAATATAAAAAATACTAGAATATAGTATTTTTTATACTTAGATTTTTATTTAAAAAATTTAATTAAGGAAATTTGTGACAAAAATAAACTTATTAGACAGAAACTCAAATACAGCAATACTGCTTGCAGGAATTATTTCACTTATCATTGGTGTTGGAGTTGCTAGATTTGTATTTACCTCACTTTTACCTTTTATGCTAGAAGATTATTTAAGTGTAAGTTTTGCAGGAGTATTAGCTTCTATAAACTATATAGGATATTTATCTGGTTCAATATTTGCAATTTTTATTAAAGATATAAATACAAAAGTAAGGTTTTTTAGATTTGGTATGTTTTTATGTATTTTTACAACATTGTTATTAGCAATAAGCACAAATGATATCGTTTGGATGATTTCAAGAATATTAGCTGGATTTGGTGCAGCCATGGCATTAGTTGTTGGTTCTGCTATTGTTATGAGTAAATTAAATATAAAAAATAGAACAAAATCTATGGGAATACATTTTTCAGGTATTGGATTTTCTATTCTAGTTAGTGATTTAATTGTTCGTAGTACTTTTTACTTTAATGATGCTTGGCAGTTTTCGTGGTTGGTATTGGCTATATTTGCTTTTTTCATTTCTTTTTATCCTATGTATATATTGTCTTATGATAAAGCTATAAAGCAAAATAGTGTAAAAAATAAAATTGATAAATCAATATTTTCACCTTTTGTGCTAATACTTATTTTTGCATATTTTTGTGAAGGTGTTGGAATGGTAGTTCAAGGAACATTTTTACCAGATATTATTAATTCTTTGGAAGGTTTAGAGGGTTTTGGAAGTTTTATCTGGACCATTGTTGGGCTTGCTGGTATTCCTTCTTGTATTGTGTGGATGATACTAGCATATAAATATGGAAGTGTTAATATTATTATATTAGCAATGCTTTTACAAGTAATTGGTATTTTAATTTCAGCACTTACGAATAATATATATATCAATCTATTTTCAGGAGTTTTATACGGTGGTACATTTGTGGGGCTAGTTGCTTTATTTATGAATTTAGGTGGAAAGCTATCTCTTAATAATCCAGTTTTATTAATGGGCGCACTAACTACTGCATATGGAATAGGGCAAGTTATAGCACCACTGTATAGCATTGTTTTAATTGAAAAATATCAAACATATGAATATGTTTTATACCTTACAGCTTTTATTGTATCAAGTGGAATTTTAGCTTTATTTTTTACAAAAATATTTACATTAAAAGGAGAATAATACATATATTAAATTCATAAAATAACGATAATATTGTACTTTAATTCACTTATAATATAAGTTTAACTAAAATGTTTTAAATTTACATTTTAGGAATATATGTTGAAAAAAGCATTTTCATTAATGGAATTAATGGTTGTAGTTATAATATTGGGTTTATTAGCAATTTTTATTTTACCAAACCTAACAGGTAAGAGTGAAGAAGCAAAAGTTAAACTAACTTGTATGCAAATGAAAAGTATAGGTCAAGTATTAAAAATGTACAAATTAGATCATAGCTCCTATCCATCAACACAAGAAGGTATTAAAACATTACAAGAAAAAAAATATTTTGATGAGGGTAAAATACCAAAAGATGCTTGGGCTAATGAATTTATCTATATTAAAAAAGACAAAAGTTTTGAAATCATGTCAATGGGTGCAAATAAGCAAGAAGGTGGAGATGACGACATTTATTATTCAAAGTGTCTAAATTAAGTTGCAGTATAAGTGAAATATAAAAGCTTTTCTCTTATTGAACTTTTAATTGTCATTATTATAGTATCAAGTATTTATGGAATTTTTTTATTTAATATACAAACAAAATCAAAAACTATAAAAGAAAAACCAAGTTTATTAAATTTAAAAACTTTTTTATATAAAAACTTTGTTTTTACAAATACTTTAAAGTTTACTTGTATTAATGAAGGAAATACTTGTTATGTTTTAAGTGATGAAACACTGCTTAAAGATGTGAGTTTTAAAGATTTTTTTAAAAATAAACCTGAAGTTTACAAATATGATAAATCTTTAGATCTCTTAGAATTTAAGAGAATAAAACTAAATAAAGAGCATATGTATAGTGTTTATTTTGAATTTAATATAAATAAAGATAGAAAAAGTGATGATATGATTATATATAATGATAACAAGGTTTATATTTATAATTCTCTATATGATAAGCCTATAATTCTTGAAAATTTAAATGATATTTCAGATTTTTTTGATGAAAAAATTCAAGAGCTTAAAAATGCTTTTTAAATATAAAGGAATAACTGAATCTGGTAAAAACATACAAGAAACCATTGATGCCAATAATTTAAAAGAAGCAAAAGCTAAACTTAAAATAAAAAATATTTTATACACAAGTATAAAAGAAAATAATACTCAATTATTTTCTAAAATAAATTTTCAAAAAATGTATAAAATAAATAATTTAGAACTTTCTTATATTAGTAGGGATTTAAGCATCTATTTAAAAGCTGGTATTTCTTTAGTTCAATCCATTAAGCTTTTAAGTCAAAAATATAAAAAAAATAAAAAGTTCAATGAGTTTTTTGAAACTTTAACATCTTTAGTAGATGAAGGTAAAAGTTTTTATACTGCACTTGAGAAACAAAAAGTTTTTATAATTCCTGAGTTTTATAAACAATCTATAAAAGTAAGTGAAAATGGTGGTTTATTAGATAGTGTATTATATGAATTATCAACATTTTTAAAAAAACAAGACAGAATAAAAAAACAAATTTCATCAGCAATGGCTTATCCTATATTTGTTTTATGTGTTTCAATTTTAGTTGTGGGTTTTATGTTAGGTGTAATTGTGCCAAAAATAACATCAATATTTTTACAAATGAATAATGAATTACCGCTAATCACATCTCTTGTGATTAGTTTTGGTGATTTTATAAGCAATAACTATACTTCGATAATTATATTTATCATATTATTATTTGTAACTTTTTTTACTTTTATGAAAAAGTCTAAAACATTTAAATACTTTATTCATACACTACTTCTAAAAATACCTTTTATTGGTAATTTAATTGAGATGAATGAGTTAAGCCGTTTTGCATACATGAACTCTATTTTAATAAATTCAGGAGTACCAATAGTTCAAACTATAAAATTAAGTGCAAATATATTACATAATAGTGTCATACGTAAGTTATTTACACAAGCTTCTATAAAGGTCGTTGAAGGTGAAAAATTATCTAAGGTATTAGATATTAGTAAAATTTATAAAATAGACCCTTCTTTTACTCACGCAATTGCAATAGGAGAGGAAACTAGTCAGTTAAGCAATATTTTAAATAATTTAGCAAAATTATATAATGAATCAAGTAAAGATAAAATAACAATATTTTTAGCACTATTAGAACCTATTATGATGCTAATTGTAGGTTCTATTATTGGTATTATAGTCTTAGCAATGTTATTGCCTATCTTTTCGATGAATTTGTCTTAAATTATGAAAAAATCTATTATACTCTTAAGTACATTATTTTTTATTTCTACTATTTTAGTCTTCATTTTAGATAACATGAAAGATACTAATAATTTACTTAAAGAATCAAATATTGATTTTATTAATACTCAAGCTATAATAAGTATTAATAATTATAAAGATGAAATAGGTAAATTGTTAATAAAACATAAAAATATTGTAGAAAAACAACTTCCCTTAAGTATTCCTTTAAATATAGAAAATATATCTGTACTTGTTAATTTAAAAAGTTATGATAGAATATATGATATTAATACAATTATAAATAAAAAAGGAAATCAAGATATAAAAGAATTTTTTTCTCTTAATAATATAGATTATGATTCTTTTGAATATTTTTTAAGAAATTATATGAATTCAATGTACAAAGTTACTAAAGTTACCAATTTTAAGCAAATTAATAAAATTATTAAAGCATATACAAAAAGTGTTGATAATAATGAAATACAAAATATACAAGATTCTTTAGGTTTTACAAAATATACAGAAAAATCAAATTTAATTTTGTGTAATTTAGATATTAAAATTTCTAATAAAACATTTATAAGTGAGTTTGTATATGATTTAAATACAATAAAAGAAAGCGACATAAAGGTTAAAGACTTTGAACTTACTTTTAAATAAAAATATACAAAAATATTTTTTAACTAAAAATACAAAAATTACTTGTGATGAAAAAGTTGATTTAGTATTATCACCTCAATTTTACTGGATTAGAATATTTAATATACCCGTTTCAAATTGTACTCAAGCATTAAAACTTATGAATAATTTATTTGAAGACATCTTACCTTTAAATGAGAGTTTTTCATACCATATAATTAAATTAGAAGATAAAAAGTTTTTATGTTTTGCTTTTAATAATGATACTATATTAAAATATATTAAACTAAGTACTTTAACTTTGTCCCAAGTTAACACAGTATATTTCGCTCAAACACAAATGAAAAACTATACAAACTTCACTATTGATAAGACAACATTTATTTATAAAAATGATATACTTATAAAAATACATCCAAACTTATGTGAAAAGCCACAAATATTAAAAAATAATTTAAATAACTTAAATATCAAAAACGATGCAAATGAAAATAAAATACATATGAAATTTTATTCAAATGCAATAAATACAAAATATATTTATACTTTAAGTATAATATTATTTATCATTATATTTATAAATATCAGTAAATACATATCTTATTCAAATGAAATTAAAAACTTAAATGAACAAACTTATGAATTAATACAAACATATAATATTCCTAAAACTAAATTACAAATGAATTCTATATTAAACAATATGCAAGATAAAGTAAAAAAAAATAAAGATTTTAGAAAAATATTATCCTATGTATTAGACTTTAATAAAAAAAATCATACAAAAATAGAAAAAATAGTTTTTAAGAATAAAAAGTTAATACTCATACTATCAAATATCAATTGGTTAAAATTTAAAAAATATATTGAAAAAAAATATACTATAATAAGTAAAAAACAAACTAATAAATTACTAGAAATTGAGCTTAAAATATGAACAGACTAAATCCCTTACATATATTAGTAACATTGTTATTAATAACAATGTTTTCTTTTTATTTAATAAGTAATAAAAAACAAATTATAAAAGAAGAAGCTAAACAAAAAAATCTTTTTAAAGAACAAGTTTTTTTATATAAAGATTTAAAAAAAAGTTGGTATAATCAAAAAGAAGTAAGAAAACAAATTAACTTTATATTAAATGACTCAAAACTTTCTAATATGAATGTTAGTAAAAAATTTGAAAAAACATCTGTCAAAATCACATTAAACTTTGGAAATAAAAAAATGGTGAATTATTTTGTAAATAAGTTACTAAATAAAAAATTAAGAATTAAAAATCTAAGCATAACAAGTACTCAAGTATTTGTAGAAGTGGCTTTAAGATGAT
>JADGEG010000088.1 GCA_016744485.1 Arcobacter sp.
AGTAAGATATGTTCATTTTCAAAAGTTAATTCTCTTTTGTCTAAATTTAAATATAAATTGTGTGCTATTTGAATTACTTGTTTTATTTCATCTCCTAAGGCTTTAATAATACCTTCTAGTAAAGTATCTGAATTTAAAGGTTTTAAAATGAAGTGATCAATTTTATAATTAATTAAACCAACAAGATATTCTTCTGTTGAATATGCTGTTAGCATTATGATTTTAGTAGAGAAATCATTTTTTCTAATTTGTTTCACTAATGAAATACCATCACCATCATTCATTTGTATATCAGTAATAATAATATTTGGTTTGTATTCTAAGTATATATCATAAGCCTCATTTCCACTTGAAGCTTCATAAATATCAGAAAAATAGTATTTAAGAGTATTTATTAATCTTTTTCTAATACCATCTTCATCTTCAACACAAAGAATTGAAAAATCTTTAAATTGTTTTATTGTTGCTTCATTCATTAATATCCTTATAAAATAATCTCAAACATTACACCATCATTTGTATTTGTAGCACTTAATTTTCCATTCATATTTTTTTCAATTATCATTTTTGACATATAAAGTCCTAAACCTGTGCCTTTTGAGCTACTTTTACTTGTCACATATGGTTCAAAAATTACATCAATATTTTCAAATTTTATTCCACCTGCATTATCTGTTATTAGAATAATAGTTTTATTCTCTTTTTTACCTATATAAAATATAATAGAAGCATTTTGTATATTTTGTTCCAAAAAAGCATCTTTACAATTTAATAATATATTTAAAATAACTTGTGAAAATTCTCTTGGATAAGCTATAAGTCTTGAGTCTTCTTTAAATTCTTTGATAAGATTTATTTGCAAATTTTTTAAAGATGCATCAACAATACTTAAAGCTTTTAAACAAGCATCTATAATTGAAAATTCTTCCATGTTTTTATTTGGTTTAAAAAAGTTTTTAAAATCATCAATTGTATTAGACATATAATTAAGTATTTTATAACTATCTTTAGTACATTCTAAGATAAGGTTATCATCAACTTTTTTAAATTTTGTTGCCGTTTCAAGTTCCATTAAGATACTAGATACTTCAGTTAATGGTTGTCTCCACTGATGTGCAATCATTGAAATCATTGTTCCTAACCTTGCTAGTCTTGATTGATGTAGCATAGCTCTATCTTTTTTTAAAGATTCTTCTATACCTACTTGAACTTTACTTTGTAAAGTATTGTTTAAATATTCTAATTTTCTTTTTTCTTTTTTTAACTTATCTTGATATGATTTAAATGCTTTAGATATTTTATTTGACATTAAAATAGATAAAGCTAAAATAATTACCATAAGTATGATAGAAATAATTACAATATACTGTACATATTTATTAATTCGTTTTTCTAATTTATGTTTATTTAGTAATATTTCTTCTTGTATATCATTAAGATATAAACCAGCTCCTAAGACCCAATTCCATTTATCGAATAATTGAATATAAGATATTTTATTAGAATAAATTTTTTTATTTGTTTTTATCCATGGATGTATAATATATTTTCCATTTCCATTTTCATCTTCATCTTCATTTGTTTGGTTTATAAATTTTCTTATAACATATTCATCATTAATTGTTAAATTTTTTTCATTTTTTCCTATATTATTTTTTCTATATTTATCAGCTAGTAATATATGTTTTGTATTGTAAACAATAATATGTCCATCTTTATTAAATTTTATATTTTGGATATAAGACAGAGCTACTTTTTTAATAAAATCAATATCTTTTTGAATATTTTTTATATTTCCAATAATCCAATTTAACTTAGGAATATATGCTAAATAAACAATTTTATTTGAATTTTCAAATTGAATTAGTTTACCTTTTTCAAAAAAAAGATAATTTCTAAAAAACTTACTATCTTTTTTAAATTCTTCTATTATATTTTTATTAAAAGGTTGAATTATTTGATCATCATTTGTATCATATGCAAAAAAATAGTTTTGATTTGATATTTTAGAATTAATTAAATTACTAAGAATTTTTTTTCGTAAACTATTATTAACCCTATAATTTAAATCATTATATAATTGATTTATTCTAGTTTCAAGTGTATGTGTTTCTTTGATGACTTTTTCAATTGCAGAATTTGTATATAGATTTTCTTGATGTGTTATATATGACACAATAGTTTTAATCTGATTTTTTATAAGAGTTTTTTGTTTTTTATGAAAATCTTCTTCTAATCTTTTATTTTCTTCATGAAAATATTCATTTTGTGTTTCTATAAAAATATAGCCAGTAACTATTGATATAATTAAGATTGCTATAATTGGAGTAAATATAATTAATTTTGGTAAGTTCTTTTCATTAAACATAGTGTCTAAAGTATATCATTTTTTAAATGAAAAATGAAAAATTAATTTTTGAACTCACTTTTTTCTCACCTGATAATGCTAAACTTTTACTTATACATTATAAAAAAGGAGAGAAAATGAAAAAAATTATTGTTGCAATATTTGTATTGATGTCATCTATTGCATTTGCTCAAACTCCACAAATAGGTGGTACTTTAGTATTTGGTAGAGGAGGAGATACTTCATCATTTGATCCATCTCATGTTACAGATGGTGAGAGTTTTTATGCTGCAACACAAGTGTATGATAACTTAGTTCAATTTAAATATGGAACTACTGAAATAGAACCAGCACTTGCAACATCTTGGGAAGCATCAAAAGATGGTTTAACATATACATTTAAGTTAAGAGAAGGTGTTTATTTTTCTAAAACTAAATATTTTAAGAAAAAATCAGAGTTCACATCAAAAGATGTAGTTTTTTCATTAAAAAGACAATTTGATAAAAATCATCATTATAACAAAATAGGTGGAGCTTTTAGATATTGGTCTGCTATGGATATGTCAAATATTGTAAAAGATGTAATTGCAATTGATAAATATACAGTTAAAATTACTTTAAAGAAAAAAGAAGCTCCATTTATTGCAAATCTTGCAATGGAATTCTCTTCTATTTTATCGTCTGATTATGCTGAGAAATTAACAAAAAAAGGTAAAGAATTAGATCTTGGTAAAAAACCAGTAGGTACTGGACCATTTGTATTTAAAAAATGGGTAAAAGATGATAAGATTATTTTTACTGCAAATAAAAACTACTGGAATGGTAGACCTTATGTTAATAAATTAATTTTTAAAGTTATAACAAATAATGCAGTTCGTGCAGCTGAGCTTAAATCTGGTTCTATTCATATAATGGATTTTCCAAATCCTGCTGAAGTTCCTACTTTAGAAGCTAATAGCAAAATTAAACTTGTAAAACAAGAAGGATTAAATGTAGGATATTTAGCATTTAATATGGAAAAGGACATTTTTAAAAATAAATTAGTTCGTCAAGCAATATCACATGCAATCAATACTCAAGGTATTGTTAATTCTGTTTATGAGGGTTTAGGAACAGTGGCAACAAATCCAATTCCACCAACAATGTGGTCATATAATAAAAAATTAAAAGGATATGATTACGATATTGAAAAAGCAAAAGATTTATTAAAACAAGCTGGTTATGAAAATGGATTTGAAACAACTATTTGGGCTATGCCAGTACCACGTCCTTATAATCCAAATGGAAGAAAAGTTGCAGAAGCTATTCAAGCAGATTTAGCAAAAATAGGAATTAAAGCTAAAGTTATCTCTTATGATTGGGGTACATATTTAGATAAATCAGCAATGGGTGAACATGATATGCTACTTCTAGGGTGGACTGGTGATAATGGTGATCCTGATAATTTTTTAAATGTATTGTTAAGTAAACATGCAGCTATGAATAAACCTGCACAAAACAGAGCTTTTTGGAAAAATGATGAATTTACAGCATTAGTTGATCAAGGAAAAATAACAACAAATACTGCTAAGCGAACAGCTTTGTATGAAAAAGCACAGTTAATTTTTGAAGAAGAAGCTCCATGGAAACCAATTGCACATTCAATTGTAGTTGAACCAATGTTAAACAAAGTACATGGATTTAAATTAGATCCAGTAGGAAAAAGAAGATTTAAAGAAGTGTGGTTAAAAAAGTAAGTGACTATACCAAAATAAGTGGAGAAAATCTCTACTTATTTTATAAAGAAATAAGAAAAAATAGATAATTTTTTTATTTCTTTATAAAAATGTATTAAAGGGGTTTAATTGATAAGTTATATTATTAAAAGATTACTATGGGCAATTCCTGCATTACTTGGAGTTTCTATTTTAGTATTTTCTATGGTGCATATGGTTCCTGGTGATCCCGCTTTAGTTATGTTAGGTGAGCATGCTAATAAAGAAAGTGTTGATACATTAAGAGAGCAAATGGGATTAAATAAACCATTATGGGAACAATATTATTTATTTATTTCAAATGCCATTCAAGGTGATTTTGGTTTATCTTTAGCTTCAGGAGAGCCAGTAATTGATGAATTTATGGAAAGATTTCCAGCAACTGTGGAATTAGCATTATTTGCTATGATATTTTCTATAATTATTGGATTATTTGCAGGAATTATTTCAGCTGTTAAAAGATACTCAATATTTGATTATACTGCTATGTCAACTGCCTTAGCTGGTGTTTCTATGCCTGTGTTTTGGTTAGGATTAATGTTAATTTATTTCTTTTCTGTTGAATTAGCTTGGCTTCCAGTATCTGGTAGATTAGGATATGAATTTGATATTGATGAAGTCACAGGTCTATTTTTAATCGATTCTTTACTAATGAATGACACACAAGCATTTTGGGATGCTGTAAAACATCTTATTTTACCTTCAATTGCATTAGGAACCATTCCTATGGCAATAATTGCACGAATGACACGAGCTTCCATGATTGAAGTAATGAAGGAAGAATATATCAGAACAGCACATGCAAAAGGCTGTACAAAAATGCAGGTTATTATGATACATGCTTTAAAAAATGCACTTTTACCTATATTAACTGTAATTGGGCTAATGCTAGGAACACTATTTGCTGGAGCAGTATTAACAGAAATGACATTTTCATGGCCTGGAATTGGAAAATGGTTAATTAATGCAGTTAACCAAAGAGATTTTCCTATTATTCAATCGACAACACTTATAATTGCTTCTATGTTTGTCCTGGTTAATTTAATTGTAGATTTATTATATGCACTTGTAAATCCAAGAATAAGGTTGTCATAATGAATGAAGATAATAAAATATTAGAATTTTATAAACAATTTAAAAAAAATAAATCTGCTTTAATAGGATTGTATATAGTAATGGTATTAATTCTCTGTGCAATTTTTGCACCAATAGTTGCACCGTATGATCCATTAATTCAAGATCTTGATAATAGGTTAATACCTCCCATGTGGAATGAACAAGGATCTTTGGCTCATGTTTTAGGAACAGATGATTTTGGGAGAGATTTATTATCAAGAATTATATATGGAGCTAGAATTTCACTTACAATTGGTATTATTTCTGTTAGTATTTCTTTAATATTTGGTTTATTAATGGGTGCAAGTGCTGGATACTTTGGTGGAATGGTTGATATTATTATTATGAGAATAGTAGATATGATGTTATCAATTCCTGCAATTTTATTAGCTATTGTAATAGTATCTATTTTAGGTCCTGATTTATTTAATGCTATGATTGCAATAGGAATAGTAGGTATTCCAACTTTTGCTCGAATTGTAAGGGCTTCAATATTAGCTGAAAAAGAAAAAGAATATGTAATTGCTAGTAAGATTAATGGTTCAAACTCTTTTAGACTTATTACAAAAGTTGTTTTACCAAACTGTACTACTCCCATTATTGTTCAAGCAACTATGGGGTTTGCATCTGCTGTACTTGAAGCAGCAGGTCTTAGTTTTTTGGGACTTGGAGCTCAACCACCCACTCCTGAATGGGGAGCTATGTTATCTGATTCTCTTCAGTTTATAACAACTGCATCATGGATGATAGTCTATCCTGGTATGGCAATATTTTTAACTGTTATGGGATTTAACCTTATTGGTGATGGTTTAATGGATGTTTTAGATCCAAAAATGAAGGATAGATAATGTTACTTGAAGTTAAAAATTTAAAAACTCAATTTTTCTCTAATAAAGGAATTAATACTGCTGTTAATAGTATTAATTTTCATATAAAAGAAGGAAAAACATTATGTATTGTAGGAGAAAGTGGGAGTGGAAAGTCTATGACTTCTTTATCTATTATGGGTTTAGTTGAAGAACCAGGACGAGTAACTGATGGTGAAATTTTTTTTAAAAATAATAATTTATTAAAAAAAACTAAAAATGAAATTCAAGCTATTAGAGGAAATGAAATTGCTATGATTTTTCAAGAGCCAATGACATCTTTAAACCCTTCTTATACTGTTGGTTATCAAATTGATGAAGTTTTAAGACTTCACCAAAAATCTTTAACTAAAGAACAAAGAAAAATAAGAGTAATTGAACTATTTGAGGAAGTAGGAATTCCACTTGCTAGTGATAAATATAATGAATATCCTTTTAAATTAAGTGGGGGTCAAAGACAAAGAGTTATGATTGCAATGGCAATGGCTTGTGAACCAAAACTATTAATTGCAGATGAACCAACAACTGCATTAGATGTTACAATTCAAGCTCAAGTATTAGATTTAATGAATGATTTAAAAGAAAAAAAAGGCACTTCTATTTTATTTATTACTCATGATTTAGCAGTTGTTGCCCAAATGGCCGATGAAGTTATTGTTATGTATAAAGGAAATGTAGTTGAGCAAGCAAGTGTAAAAGAGTTATTTGCTAATCCTAAACATCCTTATACGAAAGCTTTGTTAGGTTCAATTCCAATACCTGGAAAAGTTAAAAGAAAATCAAGGCTAGAAACAGTTGATGATAAGCTTAATTATTTAGATTTTCCTAAGGAAATAAGATGAGTAAAGAAGAAAAAATATTTGAAATAAAAGACTTAGAAAAAACATATAAAATTTCACGAGGTATGTTTAAAGAGGCTCAAAAAGTAAAAGCAGTGAATAAAATCAATTTTGATGTTTATCAAGGTGAAACATATTCAATTGTAGGAGAAAGCGGTTGTGGAAAATCAACTACAGCAAAACTTCTTTTAAATATAGAAGAGCCTACAAAAGGTAAGATTTTTTTTAAAGGTACAGATATTTCAACATTTGATGCAAAACAATGGCAAGAATATAGAAAAAAAGTTCAAATAATATTTCAAGATCCTTATTCTTCTTTAAATCCAAGATGGACAGTTGGAACAATTATAGCTGAACCTTTAAAATTAAATACAAGTTTATCAAAAAGTGAAATACAAAAAGAAGTTTATTTAGTAATGAAAAAAGTTGGTTTGGAAAAAGACTGGTATGACAGATATCCTCATCAGTTTTCAGGAGGACAGCGACAAAGAATTGGAATAGCACGAGCTTTAGTTTTAAAGCCAGAAGTGATTGTTTGTGATGAGCCAGTATCCGCTCTTGATGTTTCAATTCAAGCACAAGTTTTAAATTTACTTTTAGATTTGCAAGAAGAATTTAATCTAACATATATTTTTATTTCACATGACTTAAGCGTTGTTGAACATATTAGTGATCGTATCATGGTTATGTATTTTGGAGATGTTGTTGAACTTTCAAGTGTAGATGATTTATTTTCAAATCCAAAAGCTAATTATACAAAAAAATTATTAGGAGCAATTCCAAAAATATGAAAAATTTATACAAAAACCATTTATTAAAAGTATTAAATACATTTGATAACTTAATGAAAAAATATTCTTACGATGAAATAATTCTTTATTCAGGTGAAGCAAAAGTAGTACATTTAGATGATAATAAATATCCTTTTAAAGTCTATGTAAATTTTAAATATTTTGCACCAGTTTTAAACTATCCTAGTTCTTTTATATTATATACAATTGGTGAAAAACCAAAACTTATTTTATTACAAAAAATTGATTTTTGGGATTCTCAACCACAAAAAATAGAAGGTATTTGGTGTGAATTTTTCGATATATCTTATTATCATAATTTAGAAGATATGAGGAAACAACTTCCAGTAAATCTTAAAAATATAGCTTTTTTAGGTGAAGAA
>JADGEG010000255.1 GCA_016744485.1 Arcobacter sp.
AGACATAATTCTTTATCTTCTTTTCCAAGATTATAATATAAATTTAATGGAACATTATATTTTTCTAAATATGTTAGGAATGTTTCACCTTTTGGCCACATTAACTCGTCAGTTTTATTAGCATATAAAACAATTGACATTAGGATTGTACATATAATTATTTTTATCAAGTTTACTTCTTTATGAAAAAATTAGAATAAATATTATACAATTGCACAATTTAAGAAAAAATAAAACTGGAGTAATATATTGATAAAATTTATTATATTTATGATTTTATACACAAATTATGTATTTGCTGACTTAGTTGATCTTTATAGACAAAAAGGTATAGAAGGGGTACAACAATATTTAGAAAATGAATTAAAAAGTAAAGAGTACTGGAATAAATATCTTAAAAATAAAAATACTAAGTTAGGTTATTATGAATCAAAAAAATATGTAATAGTAACAGAAAAAATGAATAAAAAAATATCTTTGTATAAAATTAATCCAAGTAATATTAACTTGGTATCTAAAAATAAAATTATTATTGGTGAAAAAAATGGAGATAAACAAGTTGAAGGTGATTTAAAAACTCCAGAAGGTGTATATGATTTAACATCAAAATTAACTAAGCTTGATTCTTTTTATGGTCCATTAGCACTAGTAACCTCTTATCCTAATACTTATGATAAAACATTAAAGAAAAAAGGACATGGTATTTGGATACATGGAAGACCTCTTGATAAAAATAAAAAAAGAGATGAGTATACAAAAGGTTGTATAGCTTTAGATAATTTACCTTTAAAAACACTTGATAATAATATAAATGTTAATAAGTCTGTTCTTTTAATTTCTAATGAAAATATGAAAAATGTTTCAAATAAAGATTTAAGCACTATATTGGCTTCTATTTATAAATGGAGAGATGCTTGGAGGAATTCTGATATAAAAACATATATAAGTTTTTATTCTCACAAATTTAAAAAACATAATGGTATGTCTTTAAAAAAATTTATAGAATATAAAACAAGATTATTTTTAAGAAATGAAAAGAAAAAAATTGAATTTTCTAATATAAATGTTATTCCTTATCCAAATTCTTCTAATAAAGTTATGTATAAAATTGTTATGGATGAAAATTATAAAACTAGAACATACAAGTTCTTAGGTAAAAAAGAATTATTTATTGAACTTATAAACAATAAAGTACAAATATTAGCTGAGGGCTAAATGGTTTTTGGATAATTTGAAGATTATAAAAATAAAATGAAAACTTATGAACATGGTGGAAATATTATACAGTTTGCAAAAGAAATAAATTCTTCTGTAAAAGATGTTATTGACTTATCTTCTAATATTAATTTTTTAAAAGCAAATACTAATCTAGATTTTACTTTAGAAAACATTTCACCTTATCCTAACTATACGCAATTGTCTAAGGTGTTATCTAAAAAATATAAAGTTTCTAATAAAAATATTGAACTTTTTAATGGTGGAAGTTCAGCTATTTTTTCTTTATTTAAATTTCTAAGTCTTACACAATGTACTATTTATTCACCTGCATATCTAGAATATAAAAAAGCTGCAAAAATATTTTCTTATAAAATCAACTTAATTAATAGATTTGATGATATTTATAAAAATATTAATAAAAATACTTTAGTTATTTTTGTAAATCCATCTACTCCTGATGGTTTGCATTATGATATGGATAAATTAATGAAATTTTGGATTAAAAAAAAATCAACTATTTTAATAGATGAGAGTTTTTTAGATTTTACTAAATATGAGTCGTGTAGTAAATATATTCAAGGTTATAATAAATTATATATACTTAAATCTATGACAAAATTTTATTCTAGTGCATCAATTAGATTGGGTTTAATTTTATCATCAAAAAAAAATATAAAAAAGTTAAAAAAACATGAACCTTTATGGAAAATATCACACTTTGATTCCTTATATATACAAAATGTATTAAAAGATGATCATTTTTCTTCCAACACTTTAACAT
>JADGEG010000256.1 GCA_016744485.1 Arcobacter sp.
TACGAAAGTACTTTAGAATATGGAATATTAAGTAAGGCTTTCCAAACATTAATTTGAAAGTTTGTGCCTTGTACATATAAGAGTAAATCTTACATTTGTAAAAATTAAATATGTGAGTAATAATTATTTTATTGCAATGTACAAATACATGATTTATAAGATTTATTATAGCTTCTACTTGTCAACTGTCATTTCTTTTATAATATTCCAATTTTCTTTATATTGAATTACATCACTTAGTTTTACATTTTTACATTCATCATCGCATAGTGTATCTGCCCAATTCATTGGTACAATATAACAAATACCAACTTGTTTATCAACTGCCACATAAATATCACAATCTTTTGATGTTATTCTTTGACCTATATTTCTTTCGTGAGTATGGTCTATTCCTTGACCACCTCTATCTCTATCTTTAAAACTTATATTATTTCCTGAGCTAATACCTTTTATTTGAACTCTTAAAAGCTTATCATTATAATCTATAATTGCATCATATCTACTACTTCTTACATCTACACTACTGCAATTAAATCCTGCTAAAATTGCTCTTGCTACAAATATAAATTCTGCACTATCACCAGCATTTGCAGTCATTACACCACTTTCAATATTATTTATATTTACAGAAAATCCATTTGTCATGGCAATTGATAATGATTTTTGAATAATTTTTTTTAAATCAGTTTTAATAAATTTAAATTCATTTCTTAGAGTTTCAGTATCTAATACTTTTTCAATTTCATCAATATTTATTTTTGATAAATCATCTAAATTTACAGCTTTAGCAATATCATTAAAAAACTTAGTTTGATAATATCTTTTTAATTCTGCTTCTGATAAATCATATTTCATTGCAATACTTTTTATTGAATTCTTTTTATAGTCATTTTCTTTTAATACATCGATATATTTACACATTTAAAGCCTTTTTGATTTCTTTAGCAATAGCTTCTATAACGGGTACCGTTACAGAATTTCCTATTTGTTTATAAAGATGAGATGGTGCTAACGTATTACTTAAAATAAAGCTATCATCATATCCTTGAAATCTTGCACACTCTCGTGGTGTAAGTTTTCTAATGTCTTTTTTATCAATTATAAGTGGCACATTATGACCACCTGTACCCATATTTGCTGTTAATGTAGGACATAACTTACTTTTATTTTCTCTAACATAAGTTCTTCTCCATTGATAAATTGTATCATTATTTAACATTTCTTCTTTTAATTGTGCATAGTATTTGCTTTTATGATAATAAAATTTTTCATCTGCTTCATCATCTAATAAATCATTAATAGTTTTTGTTAATTTTTTTGATTTTGGAAATTTAAAATTATCATAAACTTTTTTATCTTTAAAGCCTACAATATAAATTCTTTCTCTATTTTGTGGTACATTGGCATATTGGGAACTATTTAAAACTTTATAGTTTAAATGATAAGCTCTACTTTCAAGTTCATTTATAACTATTTCAAATGTTTTCCCATTATCATGACCTTTTAAGTTTTTAACATTTTCTAAAAATAAAACTTTAGGTTCTAAATCATCTACAAATCTTAATATTTCAAAAAAAACATTTCCTCTATCATCATTAAAACCTTTTCTGTATCCTGCTAGAGAAAAAGCTTGACAAGGAAAACCACCTGTTAAGATGTCTATTTTTTCTACTTCCTCCGTTTGAAGGTCTTTTAAGTCTTTTTCAAAAAGTTTATGCTTATGATTCATTTTATAGGTAATTGCAGCATTTTTATCAATTTCATTTGCCCATAAAATTTTAAATCCAGCTTTTTTAAAACCTAACTCAATTCCACCAATACCTGCAAATAATCCACCAACTTTTAATTTATTATTTGATTTTTGCTGATTGTTATAATTCATTTTTTGAGTCATATTATTTTCTTTTGCATCAAATTTTAATACATTTTGAGAGTGTTTAATATTTGTACTCACGATTTATTCCTTTTTCGATGTTATTATATCCCTTATTT
>JADGEG010000089.1 GCA_016744485.1 Arcobacter sp.
CAATATCACTTTGTATTTCAATTTTATTGAAATGTTGATCAAAACCAGTATAAACACCATTTTTATATTCTTGAATTAAAATTTCTAAACTTTTTGTATTTTTTAATCTAAAATTATAATTTTTTTCTTTTATTATGTTTACTAGTTCATTATATCTTATTTTAGCAATATCTCCTCGTACTTCTTTTTTCATTGTAGCACTTAAAGTTCCATCTCTTTTTGAATAAGTAAAAGCATGTATATGGGTTAATGGAAATTTTTTAATATTAAGCATAGCCTCTTTCCATATTGTTTCATTTTCTTGTGGATGTCCTACTATAAAATCAGTTCCTAAAGCATAATCATGTGAGCTTAAAAATTCAAAAAGCTCTAAATCATCCAATACTTTATTTCTCCTATTCATTATTTTTAGCATATCTTTACTTGTATGTTGTAAAGCAATATGCAAATGTTTTGACATAAAAGATTCATCTATAATTTCTTTAAATTCATCGTCAATTTGTACAGGTTCAATACTTCCTAAACGAATTCTTCTAACACCTTTTAATAAAGATATTTTTTTTAAAAGTTTAGCTAAACTTGTGTTTTTTTTCTTCCCATAAGAGCCTATATTTGTACCTGTTAATATGAATTCTCCAAAACCATTATTTGCTAATGTTTTAATTTGTTCTAAGATTTTATCTTCATTATATGAACGTGCATCTCCTCTTACATATGGAATTATACAATAAGAACATCTAAAGTCACATCCTTCTTGTATTTTTATAAAAGCTCTACTTTTTCCAATAAATTCTTCTACAATTGTATTATCAAGATGTTTTAAATCACCAGCATCAAAAAATCTTTCTTTTTTTAATAATAAATTATTAATTTTTTCTTTTTCGGAGTGTCCAAAAAGTGAATCTATTTTAGCTTCTTTAAAAAGTTTTTCACCTTTTGTCCAAACCCCACAACCTGTAAATATTACTCTTGGATTATTAGGAAGTTTATTTAAAGAATTTATATATGATCTTGCAGTTGAATCAGCAGAATTTGTAACAGTACAAGAATTTATAACAACAATGTTTGCTTCTTTTTCATCTAAAGTAATATTAAAATCTTTTAAATTACTCATCATGACTTGTGTATCAAAAACATTTGTTCTACAACCAAAAGTTTTAAAAAATACTTTGGGTTTAATTTTGAAGTTATTAGTAGGAAAATTCATAAAATTATTATTCATTTATGTCTGGTAAGTCTTTTGGTTTATCTCTTTTATGAGTAAAATTGATACTTTGAGTAGGATAAGCAATATGAATATCATCTTCTTTCATAAAAGCTTCTAAAATTTCTGGACTCATTGTACTTCTTAATACAAGTGCAGCATAAGAATTTGTTAAATACCACGATGATATTATAATAGCATGAGGTTCAACAAAGGTATAAACTCTTGGTTCCACTCCTGTAACTCTTAACTGATATTTGCTTCTCATTTTAGATAATTGCTTTTTTGTAATATCTGTATAACCTTTTGAATAATGTTTTAATATTTCTCTTGAAATTTCTTGTGCTTTTTTATAATTAGAATCAAAAGTAATAGCTATATCTATACCATCCCAAACCGTTCTTAAACCTGCATGTGTATAATTTGCTATCATTTCTGAAAAAACATAATTATTAGGAATAAAAAATATTCGTCCAGTTCTTCTATTTGTTACGTATGAAGTATAAGTAATATCTTCTCTAATAGTTATTTTAAATAAAGAGATATCAAGAACATCTCCAACAGCTTCAACACCACCTCTTGTAACTTTTATTCTATCACCTACATGAATAGAGCCAGATGTTACAATAACCATCCAACCAAAAATAGACATAAACCAATCTTTTAATGCAATAGCAATACCAGCAGATGCAAAACCTAAGATAGTTACAATATACGACACATTATCAATATATGAGAAAAGCAATATCATGATTGTTAAAAAAACAAATAAAAAGTTTAAAACTTTATTTGTCATATAATAGCTTTCAGTTTGTGAAAAATATCTCTTTAAAGTCATTTTAATTAAGAAATTAACAATAAATAAAAGAAAAATAATAAATAAGATCATAAATATTTTTTCAATTTGATTTGATATTTTTGATTGTGTTTCTAAGATAACTTGTTCTATTTTTCTTGTATATACTTCTTCTGTTGTAGATATGATTTCTAAAACCATATCAAAATCTTTTTGTTGATTATCTAAAAGTTTTATTTCTTTTTTGTAAATAAATTTGTCTTCTAAAGTATATAGTTTTATATATAATTTTAGTTTTTTATTAATATCTTTTATTAATTCTAATACACCATTTTCAACTAAAATAAATTGTTTTTTATTATTTTGAAGTTTTTTTATAAAAGATAAGGCATTAATAATACCAAAAGGATTTGTAATGTCTTCATATTTTTCTATTTCAGGAGGGTTTATTAAAGCTCCAATAGGAGAAGCTTTATATTCATTTATTAATTCTAATTCATTTTGTTTAATTCTAATTTTATTAGTTGTTTTATAAAGTTCATCTTCAGTTTTATTGTTATTTTTTCTTAGATCTTTTTTAATTAAAGATAATTCTTTAGAAATTTTTCTATAAGCTATATAATTATTATATCTTTTTAATAAAATATTATCCTTATTTTTTTGATTAATTATACTAATTTGTTCTTGTATTTTTTTAATATCTTCTTGTAGTTTTAATTTTTTTAGTTTTTCTTCAGCTAGTTTTTTTTGTTCTTCTTCAATTATCTTTAATTTTTCATCTTCAAGTTTTTTTTTCTGCTTTTCTTTTTTTTTCTGCTTTAATTCTTCTGATTGTTTTATCTTAAGTATATTTCTTTCTTCGACACTCATAATGTTATCAATATCTTGCGAAGATTGGATTTCATTATTAGCATATATTGACGAAGTAAAAAATAATATAAAAAATACAATAAGATATAGTTTTTTGCTCAAGAGAAATCCTTTAGTACTGAAATTATATCTTCTTTTTTTAAATTATCTTTAATAGTATAATCTCCTAAACCTTTGGCTAAAATAAATTTTATTTTACTATCTAAACTTTTTTTATCTAAGAAAAAATGCTCATAAAAAGTTTCTGTATTTTTTATAATATAAGATGTAGGTATATTATAACTTTCTAATAGTTTTTTTACTCTTAATGCTTCTTTTTTATTCATAAGCCCTATTTTAATAGATAAGTTATTTGCAATTAGCATTCCAATACCAACAGCTTCACCGTGTAAATAAGTCTTGTAATTTGTTTCATTTTCAATAACATGAGCAAATGTATGACCATAATTTAAAACAGCTCTTATGCCTTTTTCTTTTTCATCAGTATTTACTACATTAGCTTTAATTTGAACTGATTTTAATATAGCATATTTAATATTTTTTTCATTATCTAAGATATTGTTTTCAAGCCATATAAAAAAATCTTTATCAAAAGTAATTGCCATTTTAATAATTTCAGAAACACCAGAGCTAAATTCTCGTTTAGGTAAAGTACTTAAAAAAAATGGATCAATATAAACAGCACTAGGCTGATGAAAAGCACCTATTAAATTCTTACCATATTTATTATTAACACCAGTTTTACCTCCTACAGAAGCATCCACTTGAGATAACAATGTAGTAGGAATTTGTATAAAGTCTATTCCTCTTTGATAAATAGAAGCTGCAAATCCAGCCATATCACCAATCACTCCACCACCAAAAGCTATAATAAGTGAACTTCTATTTAACTTATGTTCAAAACAATGGTTTAATATAGTATCAATGCTTTGCATATTTTTATATTCTTCTCCATCAAGAAGAGTTACGATACTTAAATTTTTTATATCTAAATATTTTTTTATATAATTTAAATGCAAAGAGCTAATAGTACAGTTTGTAACAATTACAGTTTTTTTATCAAATTTTATAGAATTTAGCTTATTAATAATAATATCGTACGAAATATTATTGGGTAGTTTTATATTTACAGTCATCGTGTGTTATCCAAGCTTAAGAAATGAATAAATTATATCTAAAGATATGTAAATAAATGCTGACTGACTAATATAAGTTCTCTTTAATTATAGGAAAAAAATTTGAAATCAAAAAAATAATTATTTATATTTATTTCCTTAGTTAATTTTTATAAATCTATTTTTTAAAAAATAAACTTAAAAATTAAAACAGCAAGCATAATAGAAAAACCTACAGGTATATATCGTATATTTTTATTAACTGGTATTAAATAATTCTCATCTAATTTAAACTCATTTTTAGAAGTTTCATATGTATTTAAATTAAATTCACTTTTAATTTCTAAAATATGTGAATGATTATAATACTTGTTTTTACTTTTTTTATTATACTTTAAAACAAATTTTGACACTTAAAGTTTACTAAACCTTAAACTATTACAATATAATATCTTAAAAATATATTCATATTACAACTTAATTATTTGTTTTTTTATAACTACAGGTACAAAAAGCATTGATACTAAATATGATATTAAAGTACCACCAATTAATGCTATTCCTAATCCACCAAAAACTGCATCATTTGCTAAAAGTGAACTTGCAAAAACCATAGTTAATACTGTTAGAATAATAGGTTTTGATCTTGTAGCTGTTGATTTAGCTATTGCTTCATTTTCACTTAGATTTTCTTCTTTCATTAAAACTTTTGCAAAATCTATAATCAAAGTTGAGTTTCTCGAATTAATACCAATTAAAGCAATAAAACCAATTAAAGATGTAGCAGTTAAATAAAAAGTATCATAAGTAAAATAATCCATTATAACATGAGCAAAAATTACTCCTATAATTGAAACAAAACTTGCTAATACTATACCACCAGCTAGTGCAAAGTTTTTATAATATAAAACCATAAGAAAAAATATAAGTACTAAAGCTATGATAAATGCACCACCTAAATCAATAAATGTATCAATAGTTACTTTTAACTCACCATCAAATATTAAATCAAATTTTTCTTTTGTTTTTTTATGAACAAATGAAAGGTTTAACATATTAGTTTTCATTACTTCATAGTCTTTTTCTAATAAATTCATCATATCATCTCTTGCATCAAGTAAAGGATATATTTGACTATCTTTATTTGTTTCAGCAATAACATTTATCATCAAACTTAAGTTTTGTGATGTTAATACAGGTTCTTTTGTTACTTCTTTTATTTTTACAAATGATAATAAATTTACCATTTGACCATACTTATTCATAAGTTTCAAAGTTTGTAGTTTATTTTCTAAATCTTTTTTTGAAACACTATTAATTAATCTTGAATTATCTAATCTTAAAAAAATAGGAATTTGATTTTCTGCTTTATTTTCATTTAAAACAGAAATCACAACACCTTCATATGCTATATAAAGTATATCTTTGATTTGTTGTAAATTAATAGCACTTTTGATAATCTTATTATTATCAAGTTCAAGTTCAAATTTTATATAATCAGTACTTGCCATAACATCTATATCTACTAAAGTTTTTTGTTGTTTTAGTATATTAGAAATTTTGTATGCAAAACCTCTTCTACTTACAAAAGAATCACCTCCATAAATTTGTGCGACAAGAGATGCTAAAACAGGAGGGCCAGCAGGTAATTCAATAAACTTTATATTTGCATTATATTGTGTACAAGTTTTTTGTACTGTTGGTCTAAGTGATGAAATTAAGTTATAGCTTGTGATATTTCTATTTGTTGGTTTTTTAAGATTTATTATCATTTCAGCTTGTGATTGTTTGTTTTTTAATGCACTTTGTTTAACTAAAGCAGCAAAATCTAAAGCCTGACCTTCTCCTAAAAAAACAGAGATATCTGTAATATTCTCATTTTTTTGTAATGCTTTTACAATACATTTTGTAACTTCTTTTGTTTGTTTTATACTTGAACCATCTTGCAAATCAACATAAATAGAAAAAGTACTTGAGTCTTTACTTGGTAACATCTTTGCTTTTATTAACTTTGTAGGAAAAGTTAATATACTTAAAGTAAATAATATAAAAGTGATTACATACACTAAATAAGATTTTGCTTTACTTTGTAAGATTGAATATATAAATTTTTCTAATTTCATTTTATTTGCCTATAGTATTTTTTTCATTAAATAAGGTGTAAAAGCATAAGCAACAAATAAAGACATAAACAGAGCAATAGGTACGAAAATAGGTAAAGGATTCATAAACTGTCCCATCATTCCACCTACAAAAAACATAGGAATAAAAGTCATAATAATGGCAATCGTAGCTATATTTGTGGCATTTCCTATTTCATTACTTGCATTAATTGTTAAAACTCTAATATCATCTTCTTTAGCTAGTTTTTTATGTCTATGTATGTTTTCTATTACAATAATAGCAGCATCAACTAACATACCAAGAGATACTAAAAGTGCAAATAAAGTAATTCTATTTATTGTCTCACCTAATAAAAAACCCGTAAATAAAGTCAATGATAATATCATAGGAACAGCAACACACACTATCATGGCTTCTTTTATACCAAGAGTTAGCATTAATAATATAGCAATTATTATTATAGAAATTAATAAGTTTTGAACTAAAGAATTAACAGCATCATTTGCTACATAACCATCATTTCGTGTAATAGAAAAAGATATGTTTTTCTTTGATAAATCATCTTTAATATTATTTAAAAAACTTAGTACTTTTTTACTAATTACTACTGAGTTTGAAGATTTTAGTTTTGAAATCATTAAAGTTATTTGATTAGATTCTTCAAAATTTCCATTTTTATCTTTTTTATAAAAAATTGCCTCTTTTTTATTTTGAATATCATAATAGCGTCTAACTTTTCCTATGTCTTTTAAGTATACAGCAATATTGTTATTATAAGAAATGATAATATTATCTATGTCTTTTTTTGAATTTATAGCTTGTTTAATACCAAAAACTATTAATTCACCAGATTTAGTATTTCCTTTTATATTTGGTGTTTGATAAGATAGTGCTTTAATTTGTTTCATTATTTGATTTAGCGATAAATTATAAGCTGAAAGTTTATTTGCATCAATTAAGATATTATATTGTTCTTTTTTTTCACCTTTTAAATCAACTAATGAAACATTGTTTATTTTATTTATTTTTTTGCTAATTTTATTTACTTCTTTGTATAAGTTTGTTTGAGATATCAAATCTTTACCATTTAATTTTTTAGAATAAAATGCAACTGTTAAAATAGGTATATCTGTATCTATATCCATAGTTTTAATAATAGGTGGCATAGCACCACTTGGCATTAAATCCATATTTCTCATCACTTGATCATATAGTTTTAAATTTGACATTTCTTTATTTTGTCCTATATAATACTGAACTTGAACGATACCTACAGAATCTTTTGCATAAGAATAAATATGTTCAACTCCTTTAATCTCTTTTATTTTTTGCTCTAAAGGTTCAATTATAACTTTTTGTATTTCACTTGGATTTGCTCCTCTAAGGGCAACAATAACTGCACCACCACTTACTTTTATTTGTGGGTTTTCTTCTCTTGGCATAAATTCTAATGAAATATAACCTAAAGCTAAAATAAAAATGCCAAAAATAAAAGTCAAAGGGTGTTCAATAAAAGCTAAAGATAGCTTTCCAGCTATATTTAGATTTTTATCAATTCTACTTTTATATTCTTTATTTTTCATTTTATATTCTTATTTTGTATATTGATTAATAGCTTAGCATACATACCTGTATATATTTTATGATTTTTGTTTTCAAAAGAAATTTTTAGTGTAAAAGAATGAGTCATTAAATCTACACTTGGAATAATAGCTGAGATTTTTCCTCTTGTATGAAAATTAATAGATGGAATATTTATATCAACTTTTTGTTCAATTTTTACATTATGTAAATTATTCTCAGATATTTGAGTTTTAATTTTTAGATTTGACAAATCAGACAATATCAAAGCTGGAGCATTTGGCATTGCGATTTCACCTTCTTTAATTGATTTTTTTATAATCAAACCATCATTTGGGGC
>JADGEG010000090.1:0-5040 GCA_016744485.1 Arcobacter sp.
ATTAACGTGTCATCTCCATCTGCACCATCTAGTACATTCACATTATTATCACCTTTTATGATATCATTATGTACTGTTCCTATAATATTCTCTATATCTATTAAACTATCAATTCCAATTACTGTATCATTAGTTATACCTTTAGCCTCATTATGACTTAGATCAACATCTACACCTGTAGTATTAGATGCTATAGAATTAACATATGAATAATCAGCTGTATCATTTCCAGTTCCACCATCCATTCTATCATTGTCACTACCACCACTTAAAGTATCATCTCCAGCTCCTGCATTTAAAGAATCATGACCTCTATTACCAATTAATATATCATTTCCTGTATTTGATATAAATGTATTATTTGAATCATCTCCATTTAAAGTATCATTTCCACTTCCTGAAGTAATATTTTCTATATTTTTTAGATAATCTGATTGAATTCCATTTTTTTCTACTCTAATTTCTATACTATTTTTTAAATTTACATTAATATTTTTTGTTTCATCTACATAAACTACAGTGTCTCTATTCGTACCACCATCATATTTATTATTATCATCATTTTTATTTGAAATAAAAATATCATTTCCACTTCCACCATATATTTGATCATCTCCACTTCCACCATTAAATGTGTCATTTCCTGATCCACCATATATAATATCATTACCTGCATCACCATATAATTGATCATCACCAGTTCCACCATACATAGTATCATTTCCAATTCCACCATATATAGTATCTTTACCTGAGTCACCACTTAAGGTATCATCTCCATCCATACCATATATAGTGTCATCTCCATCATTTCCTTCTAAAATATTATTATTATCATTTCCTTTTAATAAATCATTTCCTTTTGAAGCAATAATCTTTTCTATATTAATAAGTCTATCTTCAGAATTACCAATATCATCTATTTTATCAACTTTATTTAAACTCATATCTACAGTAATAGAACTAATATTAGCATCTGAATAATCAACTGTATCTATAAAAGTTTTTTCAGTTAATATTCCTCCTGTAACACTACTTATAGTTTTACTTGTTTGAAGCAGTAGCTCATTACCATTTTTAATTAAAGTTCCTAGTTCATTATTAACATTGTTTGCATTAAATTGATTTATAATATCATTTAAAAGTAAGTCTTGATCAGAATTAGAAGCACTTAAGTTTAATGTTCCTATTATTAAGCTTAAAACTGTTGCATTCGTATTTACAAGAATATTATAAGATAAACCAGTTCCACCATTTAATAAATCATCATTTTTTGTTCCTAATAATACATCATTTCCATATCCACCATTTATAGTATTTTTAGAATCATTACCTTTTAAAGTATCATTTCCAAATCCACCATTGATATTTTCAATATTACTTATAAATAAATCTCCATCTCCACTATCTTGTAAATTTGTATTTTGAGATAAATCAACATTTATATTTTTTGATGTATATTCAAAACTAACTGTATCATTACCATCTCCTCCATCAAGTGTATCATCTCCACCCATACCATATATAGTGTCATTTCCTGCATTTCCCATAATATTATTAGCTGTACTTGTACCTTTTAAGGTATCATTATTACTTCCCCCAATAACACCTTCTATTGATTC
Source organism: Arcobacter sp. (assembly GCA_016744485.1). Classification (GTDB taxonomy): domain Bacteria; phylum Campylobacterota; class Campylobacteria; order Campylobacterales; family Arcobacteraceae; genus BB30. The sequence continues at coordinate 1,623 of JADGEG010000090.1, forward strand.
AAAACTATCAATACCTTCTCCACTTGCTACTTCAGTACTAACTAGTGCTCCTAAGTCAATATTAAGTTTTTCATTAACATCAGAGTAATCAACGGTATCTATTCCTTGACCACCTTTAAAAAAATCATCTCCTGCACCACCTTTTAAAGTATCATCTCCATCTTTTCCATCTAATATATTATCTTGTTCATTTCCATAAAGAGTATCGTTATATTTTGTACCAGCAATATTTTCTATATTTTTTACACTATCAACATGATTATTATTTAAGTTTACACCTGTATTTTGTAATAAATCTACTTTAACACCTTTACTATTTAAAAGATTATCATTCACATATGAATAATCAATAGTATCATTTCCATCTTCACCATCTATAATATCATTTCCATTCCCACCAGATAAAGTATCATCACCTTGTTCTCCAAATATAATATTAGCTTGGGAATTTCCTCTAATCGTATCATCAACTTGTGATCCAATAATATTTTCTACTGCAAAAATTGTATCTTTGTTTACTCCATTTTCTTTTAAAGTAGAAATTTGATTATCTTCTAGTTTTAATTCTATTTTATTAATTCGTTGAGAGTAATCAATCGTATCACGCCCATTTCCACCATTAAGAGTATCTTTACCATCACTTGCAAAAAAAGTATCATCTCCTAAATTACCTTTTAAAATATTATTTTTATTATTACCGCCTAAACTATCATTATAATTAGATCCTATAATGTTTTCAATATTTTTAACAACATCAATATCCATACCAATGTTAGCTTGCGCTTCTTGAGCATCATCTTCTAAAATTAGTTTAACAGCTTGTGAAGTACTATAATCAGCCGTATCATTACCTTCTCCACCGTCAAGAGTATCATTTCCAAGTCCACCATTTAAAGTATCATTACCATCTCCACCCAATAATGTATCATCACCTTCTTTAGCAAAAAGTATATCATTTCCTTCTAAACCATAAATTTCATTATTTTGAGAATTTCCTTTTAAGGTATCATTAATTAAACCACCTTCTAAGTTTTCTACATTTTTTATTAATATTTTTCCTATTCCAGAATCTTGAACACCATTAATTCCCAAGTCAAGATTAATACCAGTATTTGTATTTTTAAAACTCAAAGTATCTATTCCAGCACCACCATCTATATAATCATTTTGAGTTGTAGATGAACCCCCTGATAATATAGTATCATTTCCAGCTCCACCTAAAATTGAATTTGCAGATAAATTACCATTTAAAGTATCACTAAAAAAACTTCCTATAATATTTTCAATATTTGTAATAGTATCAAGACCTGCATTTATTGTATCCTGTGGATTTGTTATTGCTAAAGAAACATTAACACCATCTGTTATATTTTGATAACTTACAGTGTCACTTCCAGAACTTCCATTAATAACATCATCTCCTAGTCCACCACTTAATGTATCATTTCCAGCATCACCTATAAGAGTATCATTACCACTAAGACCAAAAATAGTGTCATCACCTTTATTTCCAGATAATACATTATTATTAATATCTCCTATGATTTCATCATTAAATTTTGTTCCAATTACATTTTCAACATTAAAAATATCATCAATTCCATCTCCACCTTTTGCTTCATTATCATTTAAATTTACAAGCTCTCTTGATTGAGTATTTGAAAAATCAACAGTATCAATTCCATCTCCTCCATCAAGAGTATCATTACCTGCATTACCAATTAAGGTATCGTTACCATTTTTAGCATTGATAATATTAGTTAAATTATTACCATGTAAAGTATCATCATAATTAGAACCTATGATATTTTCTATATCCCATAATTCATCACTAGAATTTTGCTTTGTTGCAATTCCTTTTCCTTCAGTAGATGAGTCTTCTTCTAAGAAAACCTTTATCCCTTTTAAATCAGCACTTATATATTTTTCATAACTAACTGTATCTTTACCAGTTCCACCTTTTAATAAATTAGATCCTTCTTCACTTTCTAATACATCATGCCCCTCTCCACCATCTAAAGTATTATTACCTTTTTCGCCTGATAAAGTATCACTTCCACTTTCACCTTTTAATATATTAACTTGATCATTACCTATTAAAATATCATTACTTTGACTACCTATAATATTTTCAATATTAGAAACACTATCTGTTCCATCACCTGTAACTATTCCTATTTTTAAATTAGCATTAACACCAACTTTATTACTATTATTAATAGAAGAAAAATCTAAGGTATCAATCCCATCTCCACCATCAACTATATCATCTCCTAAACCTGAAGAAATAATATCATTTCCATTATTTCCATGAATCGTATCATTTGCTATACCAGTTGTTATAGTATCATTTACTATCCCACCATTTACTATATTTTTTAATGTTTTAGAACCTTTAATAATCGTATCATTAATATTAGAAGAGATTACAAAACCATTTTCTATTTCTTCTGAATTAGAATTTACATAAGGTTTAAAAAAATATTCACTAGGGTTATTTATATCTTCAATATATCTTACATTAATACCATAAGTTTTTGAAGATGAAATACTAGTTTCAACAGGTACTTCAAAATCACTTCTATCAATTTCTGGTACATTTTCCATACTAAAAATTGCCTGTGTATCAATAGTGAATTCAAAGTTTTCTTTTTGAATGTTTCCATTAACAGCAAAAGGTATATTAAAAGAAAAAATCATATTAATATTTCCTGCATCACTTGTAGTAAAACCATCGATTTCTGTAGTACTTGGATCATCTTTTTTAATTATCCATGAGTTTCCACTTTGTTCAGCAAAAGCCACATTAAAACCATCTGGTAAATTTTCTGAATGAACCTTAATTTGATCAACTTCAAAGCCAACTGGTTGGCTTGTGTTTATTTGTATCATTCTTGAATTAACATTTTGCCCAAAATAATTACTATTATCTGCATTTATTTCTATATGATCATATTGTGAACTACTTATATTTTCATAATTTAATACTTCTGCATTTGTTTGCTTAATAATATTTGATCTTGAAGCATTTGCATTATTTTTTGGATATATATTGTCATATGCAGTACCTCCACCACCATAAATATTTAATACAGAAGAACTTTGAAGTTCTTCTAAATTCACATGTTGTATATCTATATCAAAATTGATTTTAGGTTTAATTCCTTCAGTTTTTGATTCCTCTTCACTAGAAGCTTGCTTAGGTGCACTATCTTCATTTGTACTTGTAAATATTTCTTGTTCTTCAATTTCATCATCTTTAAGTGCAAGCGATACATCTTCTTCTACTTGTATATCTTCTGTAACTTCATCTTCAACTGCAACTTCTTGAATAATTACTTGAGGTTTCTGAGGTTCACCTTTTTGGCTATTATCACTTTGTTCATCTTTTTTAGCTGTATTATCTGGAATATTAACG
>JADGEG010000090.1:5050-7816 GCA_016744485.1 Arcobacter sp.
AGACAGCATTTATATTTTCTATTTCTGAAAGGATATCATCAAGTGTAATTTTTTTTCCACTATTTAATATAAAAAAAGGAGGATTATCGCTGTATCCCATTAAAGCCATAGAAACAAAAGTATAAGTTCCATAACCAGGAATATCAATAACAATATCTCCACCAATTAATTTATATTCAAAATTAGATAAATCAAAATCTGGTATATCAAAATTTATTTCATCTCCTGGTCTTACATAAACTGAAATATTTTCACCAGATTTTGGTTTAGAACTTATTTTCAAATTTTTATTTTGGTATTTTATATAATTTTTACTTGCCATAGCTATACCCTTGTTTATATATAATAAAATTCTTTTATTATATCATAAAAATTATTTTTTACAAAAAATGCGACTATCGTGTTGATTTAGAATAAATTTTATTATCTAAATTTTAAAATTTATTAAAAAAAATTATCTAATATGTTTGTATTTTATATAGTAATGTTCTACAAAATAAAATTTTATATTTCAAAATTTTATTTTTATTATATTGACTTGATATATTTTAAGTTTATTTTGCTATTATTTCTTACTAAAGTTAATTAAAGGAGTTAAGCTTAAATGGAATATTGTTCCTATTGTTACAAGTTAAATAAAATAGAGGTAAAATGGATTTTTTAATTTTTTTATTTTTTATTGTCATTAGCATTTCTTTTTTATGTTCAATTTTAGAATCAATTTTACTTTCAACAAACATGGCTTATATATCTGTTCTAGAAGAAAAAAATCCCTATGTGGGTAGTTTATTAAAAAAAATTAAAATAAATATAGATAAATCTATTGCTTCAATTTTAATATTAAATACCATTGCAAATACTTTAGGAGCGACTGCTATTGGAGTACAAGCACAAAATGTATTTGATGGTGATAAAACACTAGTAATGACTATTTCAATTATTCTGACATTTTTAATTTTATTTGTGGCTGAAATTATTCCTAAAACTATTGGTGCAATTTATTGGAAAAATTTAGCACCTTATGCAGCTAGAGTTATTAATATTTTTATATTTATAACTTACCCAATCATTATTATAACTCAATTTGTAACGCAAAAAATATCTTCAAATAGTGATAATAGTGATGCAATTACAAGAGAAGAACTAATTCATTCAACTTTATTAAGTGAGGAAGAAGGGATTATTGGAGATTTAGAATCAGACATTATTGAAAATACTTTAGGTTTACATAGTATAAAAATACATGAAATACTTACACCTAGATCTGTTATGTATGCCCTTGATAAAAATACAATAATAAAAGATATACTTGAAGATGAAAGAACATATAAATTTTCAAGAGTTCCAATATATGACACAACAATTGATAATATAATAGGTATAGTTCTTACTAAACAATTATTTAAACAAGCCATAAAAGACAAAGAAAGTACACTTGAGTCTATAATGATGCCGGTTTTTTCATTAAATGAAAATATTCCCGTATCAAAAGCCTTAAATATGTTTATACAAAAAAAAGAACATATGTTTATAGTTTTTGATTCATATGATCAAACTGAAGGTATTGTTACACTTGAAGATTGTATTGAGACTTTATTAGGACTTGAAATAATGGATGAATCTGATACAATAGATAATATGAGAACATTAGCATTAAGTAAAATGAAAGAAAAAAGAAAGAAAAAAAACAGATAAAACTAAATTAAAATAAGTAAAGGAAACAAAATGAGTTCAAAAAATACTATGATTGCTATTTTTGCTGTACTTATAATAGCATTAATGTTAAGTCCAAGCAAAGAAGAAGAAAAAGGTGCACATTGGTCTTATAAAGAAGACTTAGGACCAAAATATTGGTCATCTTTAGATGATAAATATACAATGTGTTCTAATGGACTTAGTCAATCCCCTATTAATATAATAAATACTATACAATCAAACTTACCTCAAATATTATTAAAAAATATAAAAAAAGCTAATAACTTTGAAAATAACGGCCATACAATTCAAGTTAATTTCCATAAAGGTAATACTTTAAGTTTAAATAATAAAACATACAAATTAAAACAAATGCACTTTCATACACCAAGTGAAAATCAAATAAATTCAAAATCATATCCTATGGAAGCTCATTTAGTTCACTCATCTAAAAAAGGTGAACTACTTGTACTTGCTTTAATGTTTGAATATGGTGAAGAAAATATAATCATCAACCAATTATTACGAAATTTACCAAAAAAACAAAATGAAAAGAATAATTTAAAATCTGATATTTATGCTTATAAAATCCTTCCTGATAATAAAAATTATTATAGCTTTACTGGTTCTTTAACAACTCCACCTTGCAGTGAAGGTGTTACATGGTTAGTATTAAAAAATGCAGTTAATATTTCAAAAAGTCAGTTAAAAGATTTTGAAGAAGTTATGCCTGTAAATAATAGACCTATACAAAAACTTAATTCAAGATATATTTTAGAAAACTTATAAGTAAGAATGTATTTTTTCAACTTGAATATAATTTATAAATAAAAAAGAATTCATTTAAATATTAAACTCTATATACAATAGAGTTTAAATTAGAAAATGACATCATTTAAAACTTAATTTATCCCAATTGTGCTTTAAGTAATTTATTATTATCAAGTTTTTTAAAAGCATGAGATAAGCCTGTAATAAGAATTAAGAAAAAATAAACTCTAAAGTTTGTTAAACCCAATTTATAGTATAGGTTTAAACTTTAATAAATTGCTTGTTAGTTTTCTTTTTAAT
>JADGEG010000257.1 GCA_016744485.1 Arcobacter sp.
TTATTATAATATATATAATATTATGTTATAATATTGACTGTTTTTATAATAAAAAACATTATATGAGAATTATAACTTTGTTTAAAAATATAATAATTAATTTTAAGGTATATTTAAGTTGTTCTTATTAATATGTTATTTCTGTTAGAAGGGAAGTTCTTAGAATGCATGATGACATTATTTTTTTAGAAGAAAAAAATAAAAACTTTTTAAATAAAAATATGAACTTAGAACCTTGGACAATACTTGTAGTAGATGATGAAAAAGAAGTACATACTTTTACAAAACTAGCTTTATACGACTTTTTATTTAAAGAAAAAAAACTACTTATTCTCTCAGAGTATTGTGCAAAAGATGCTAAAAAGATGCTAACTAACAATCCAAATATATCTTTAGTTTTATTAGATATAGTTATGGAAACAGACAATGCAGGTCTTGATATAATTGATTTTATTAGAAATGAATTGAAAAATCAATTTATAAGAATTATCATAAGAACTGGACAGCCTGGTTATATTATAGAAAATGATATTATTAATAATTATGATATAAATGATTATAAAGAAAAAACAGAACTAACAAGTGAAAAATTATATATTACAGTTAGAACATCTTTAATGCAATATGAACAATTAATGCAATTAGAAAAAACAAAAAATGACTCATATAATGCTTTAATTTACGACTCAACAACTACATTATTTTCTAGAACAAAACTTGAACAAGATTTATCAAGGGATATTAACTTTGGTCTAATTAGGGTTGATTTATATGAATTTAGTACATTTAATAATGCTTATGGTTATAAAATAGGAGATCAAATATTAGTAGAAATTTCTTTAAATTTAAAGAAAATATGTAAAGATTATTTTGCTATATATAGAATAGAGTCTGATAATTTTATTATTTTATTTAAAAATAAATCAGACGATTATCTTTTAGAAGAATCTAAAAATATTAAAAAATTATTTTCTAATAAAAGTTTTAATATTGATGGATTAATGTTATATATTCAAACTTATATGGGAATTGCCAATTATCCCAATACTGAATTAATGAATAAATCACAAATTGCACTAAATGCAGCAAAAAAACTAAATGATACACATATAGCTATGTATAGCAAAAAATTAAATGAAGTAAAAAATATTAATAATAATATTTTATGGACAAAACGATTAACACAAGCTTTTGAAGAAAAAAATATACTTACTTATTATCAATCTATTATTGATTGTAAATCAAAAGAAATAGTTAAATATGAAATATTAGTTCGTTTAAAATATAATAATATTATATATTCCCCTAAATTTTTTTTAAATGCAGCTAGACAAGCTAGATTGTTGCCTCAAATTACTAATGTAATATTTGAAAAAGCTTGTAAAAAATTTACAGAAACTAATATACATTTTTCTATTAATATATCAGATCAAGATTTATCAAATAGATTTTTTGCTAGTAGTTTGTATGATGTGTCAAAAAAATATAATATTCATCCAAGTAGAATATCACTAGAAATATTAGAAGATACGAAACTCCATCAAAGCTTACAAGCTGTAAAAAATCTAAAAAAATTAAAAAAATTTAAATTCTTAATTTGTATTGATGATTTTGGTATTGAAAATTCAAATTTTTCACAACTTAAATCTTTAGATGTAGATATTTTAAAAATTGATGGTACTTTTATAAAAGATATAGAATATAATCATAATTCATATCATGTAGTTCGTTCAATTACTTCTTATGCACAAAGAATTAATTTAAAAACTACAGCAGAATTTGTACATAATGAAAGAATATTTGAAATAGTAAAAACATTAGGAATAACTTATGCCCAAGGTTATTATTTTTCAAAACCTAAAGAAATTATAATTTAAGAATAATGAAATTTTGGAGCAAACTATCAATTAAAACTCATTTTATAATCATAGCTATTTTGTTT
>JADGEG010000091.1 GCA_016744485.1 Arcobacter sp.
TGCAAGAACATTTTCACCTTTTATAGCAGCTATTGCTCCTCCTGTTAAAGAATAAATAGCTGTTTTAGCTAGTCCTCCATCTTTATAAGAATCATTTTGTTCTACTGCTTCTTTTTCCATAGAAGTATTTCCTACTTTTTTAAAAGCTGTTTTAGCTATTAAATCAGTACCTGCTACAACTAAGTTTGTTCCTAATGAGTCTTTAAAACTAGTTCCATAAACAGCAGATTGTATTCCTGTTTTTACTGTTGTATTAACTGCTTTTTGTGCAAACTGCTGTGTTGTTTCTCCTAAGTTTAAATCATCTAGTTTTAATTGCTTTAAGTTACTTGCATAACTTAATACCCCAGCAGTAACAGCACTTTTTGCTAAGCTTTTAAGGTCAAGTTTGAATTTATTTCCAGTTATTACTGAACTTACTAAAGAAGATGTAGCTTGAACTACTACAGCTTGAACTGCAGCTCTTACTGCTGCTTGTGTTGTTGCATTTGTAATACCAGAAGTAAGAGCACCTCCTGCTCCTGCTGTAAAGTAAGTTACAAGTGATTGTACTACTAGTGAACCAATTCCACTTAATGTAGTTGTCTTTGTATGCCAGTTATCACTATTTGCTATTTCTTTTATTAAATTTATTTGATCTAATGATAAGTCATGTTGAGATGATAAGGTCTTAAGTAATTCTTTTGTTTCTAATTGTGAAGTAATATCTTTATTATTAAAAACTAATTTATCATTTACTGTAATAGTAGAAGGAATTACTATTTCTTTTACTTTTCCTTTTGTTTCAATAGTAGCTGTTATAATACCTCCATCAATTGAAAATTCATTTTCAAATAGTTTCTCTTTTCCTGAGAACAAGTTCATAACATCTGCTGTAATTGAAGCTGTATTTGCTCTTATATTAGAAGCTTGTATATTTATATCTTTTGCATTTAAGATTAAATTATCTGCTGTAAGTTCACTTGATTTAATCTTTAAGTGATCTTTGTCAAGTTTGTATTCATTCTTAATTAAACCACCAAATGAAGATTTTTTTCTATGTTTTAAAGAAGCTTCTTTATAAGATTTTGAAAAAATATTTAAATTATTCTTAGCATATGCTATTTTTTCTTCTTTTGCTTTTAATATTGTAGCTTCTAGGTTTATATCATTTCTGCTTATTAATTGAATATTCTTAGCATTTAATTTACTTGATAGTACTTCTTCTTTATAACTAATATCCCGTTGAAGTTCACTGCTTCCCCAACCATTATTTATATTACTTTGAGAGTCTGTGTATTTAAGAGTATTAACAGCTGTTATATTTATATCTCCTTTAGCTTGCATATTTATATTGTTTAAAGCATTTAGATTACTTCCTTGTATAGTCGTAGTATCTTGTGAGTTTATAAATATATTATTTGCATTAAGATTTGAGCTTAGGTGTGTAGTAGATTTCTCTTTTATATAATTATTCTTATCTCCTACAAAATAATCTTTTTTATCTATAGTCGTGTTTATATCTACTTTGTTAGCATTTATGTTTATATCTTTGGCACTTAAATTACTTCCTTGATTTAAAAAAGTTTTAATTGTTTTTATATTAAGTGTATTTGTAGCTTGTATGCTTCCTTTGCTTCCTATAAGTACTTTATTATCTTTTGTTTTATTGTTTCCATAAGATACTTCTTTTATAAATCTTTTATTTGTTATATTTCCATTTGTAGATATTAAATCTATATTAGAAGCTTTTATTACTGCACTTGTATTTGTTATATTATTTTTAGCTTGAAGTTTTATATTATTTCTTGCTTGTATTGTCCCACCGTAATTTTCTATAGTATTTGAAGAATTTAATACTATAGAATCTCCTGCACTTAATGTTCCAGTGTTTACGAAGTTTTTTACTTGTAGGTCTATATTTTTCCCTGCCATTATTTGTGAATTTAGTACTTTATAGTTATTTGCATTAGCAAGATATAATACAGGTACTAAAACTTTTTGTCCTGATATTATTTGTTCTTCCATCCATACTATATCTTGAGTAAGTGCATTTATTTGTTCTTTACTAAGACTTATACCTGCTACTAACTCTAGGTTTTTTTGGGCTTTTATGGCATTGTTCATTAGGTACTGGTATTGTTCATTATTATTAGTTATTTGATTATCAAGAAAAGCTTTTCCAGTTTGCTTAAAGATACTTTTACTTATTAGTCTTTGTTCATAAAAAGCATCTTCTACTCTTTTTGTAGTGATGTCTGGACTAAAGTTTATATGTTTCATCATGTATGCACTACTGATGAAGTTTTTATACATAGTAAACTCTGGATTGGTTTCTATAAGGTACTTTGAGTTTGGATTTTTAGAAGTTATAAATAATCCATATTCATTTGTAGGAAGTTTTATATCAGATAGTATATTTTTTTTTGTTATATTAGTTTTTGATACTAAAGTAGATGTACCATTTAGAGTTTCATTTGATATTAAAGTAGATGTACCATTTACAGTGTCATTTGCTATGTCTTTAGTATTATTTGAAGTATTTTTTATATCTTGATTAGTTAGTTCATCGATATTTGTAGTATTTACTGTATTTAAAGATTTTTGGCTTGTTGTATTTTCTGTTTGTTGTGTTGAACTAGCTATTGTGTGATTTTCTTTTATGTTTCCATTTGTAAGATTAACTATATTCCCTGTGATCTCTTCTCCTGCTTGAATGGTAGAAAATAATGTTCTAATAATTGTTGTTGTTTTATCACTTGGTAGATTGGCCCATTTATAATTAGGATCATGAAACCAAGAATTACATTCCTTATAACAATATTTATATCGTCCTGTTTTTTCATTGTACCTATATAATATTTCATTTTTATTATTCACATTTCCTGATACATTAAAATTTATATTTTTCTTTGCAGATATTAAACTAAGATAATTTATCATATTATCAACAACAATATTTATATTATTTCCAGAAGATAATGTTGCTTTTTTTGTTGGTTCATAAATTATACTATCTTCTGTAATAGTATGTGTCATACTTCTCTTTGTTTCCCTTTTTTTAACTTTTAAATCAATATAATAATCTATATAATCATGCCTAGAAGAATTTTCAGAATTACCATTAAAAAAGCTACTTAATGTTCTTTTATTTAAATTTAAGCCATAGGTATCTTTATAATATTTTTTCAATCTTTCAAAAATGTCTTGCTCTTGAGGAATTGCATAATATTTAGTTAAATTACTTGCATTAGAACTTATATCTTTATATTCAATTGTGTATATTTTTGCATGATTCTCATCATAAGTAATTTCTTTTTTAATTAAATTTGAATTAGCATAAAATATATCATTGATTGTGCATCCTTTTGTTTTACAGCTATTTGTAGAGTCTCTACTTATTATAACCTTATTATAATATTCACCTTTTAGTATCGTATCTTGGATTATTTTTGACTTTATACTTTGTATTCGAGACTCACCTAGTTTATCATGAAGTTTTGAGTTAGATACAAATAAATTTATACCATTTACAGAAATTGTCTTAATTTCTTTTTCTACTTTATCTGTGATATTTTCAAAACTATTAGCATATATATCTATATTCCCATTAAAAGTTTGTATAGTAGCTTTTTCATTTATGATACTATTTGTTTTTTCATTTGCACTGTTTTTAGCCATCATAAGATTATTCATAGCAAATATATTTGCATCTTCATTATTTCTAAGTGTATTTACTGTATAAAGGTTCATATTATTAGCAGAAAATAATGTTGTATTATTTGTAAGATTTTGTGAGCTTATACTTAAATCATTTCCAGTATTAAAGTATCCATCATTTATGATGTTTTTTGCTTGTACATTTAGATTATAAGCTGAACTTATTCGTGAATTATTATCTATATCATTTGTTATATTTATATTTGAGGTTCCTGTTTTTGCACTTATTGTATGATTGTTTATTAATGAGTTTGCAGTTAAGCTTAAACTTTTTTGTGAAGCAAGTTTTTTATGATTAACTAGTTCTCCCTTGGTGCTAAGTACTAGGTCACCATTTGCTAATATATCTGAATTTACAGTAATATATTTTGAAGCATTTATACTTAAATCTCTATTTGATTCTATTTTTGAACTTGCTATATTATTTAGTGCATTAAGGCTAAGAAATAAATCTTGATTGCTATATAAATTTGAGTTTGTTAAATCTATAGTATTTGTAGAAAGGCTTAGATCTTTACTTGATTGTATATTTCCATTTGTATTATTTATATGCTTTGTATCAATAGTGATATTTTCTTGATTTGTTTTTATGCTTGCATTGGTATTATTTATTTCTTCTTGTACATTTATACTTATATTCTTATTTGCTAGTATGCTTGCATTTGAGTTGTCTAGGTTTTTTGTAGTGATAAATATATCATTAAAAGATGTTATTTTAGAATTATTTGTTTTATTATCTAGTGTATCTGATATATGTAAAGTAAGCATATTTCTTGTTGTAATTGTATCATTATTTGTTAGTTTTTTTGACGAGATATCAAGATTATGTTTAGCTTGAAATAATCCTTCATTTATTATGGTATTTGTATTAGTTGCCAAGTCATTATTTGCTATTATCTTCCCATTATTTATTATATCTTGTGTTTTTAATATTAGATTATTTGCTATTATGTCTTTTTTATTTTCTAAGTTTTTTGTATTTATATTTAATATTTTATTTGCTTGAATTACTCCATCATTTACTAAGCTTTCTTTTATATCTAAATCTATATTGTTAACTGCTAAGATATTTGTATCTTTTAAGTTTAGTGTATTACTTTTTATATTTATAGTATTTGCTGATATTTCACCAGTATTTGTATTTATATCATTTGATTCTATATCTAATGTATTTGTGGCTGTTATATTGTTTGTATTTGTAAGATTGTTTGTTCTTATTGTATTATTTGTGTTTGAATGTAGTGTTCCACTGTTATTTAAAGATAATATACTATTTATTAGTAAATCTTTATTTGAAATAATATTATTTGTATTTGTAAGTGTGTTTGTATTTATACTTAAGGTATTTGATGTCTGAATTATTCCTTGATTTAAAATGTTCTTTTTGTTGTTTATAGTGATGTTATTTGTACCTGACATTTCATTTGTATTTTCTATATTTGAAGTATCTATACTTATATTATTAGAAAGAAGTGAGGCTTTATTTAGTAAAGTATTAGCTTGTATATTTAGTTTCTCAGAAGATACAATTTGCCCATTATTTATTATAATATTATTTGTAGTTTTATAATTTTGATTTACACTGATTATATTGTTATTTAATTGTATATCATCACTTAGAGATTTTACCGTTAAATCTTTTTTAGCAGATACTTTTTGTAGAACTATTCTTCCATCATTTGAAATAGTAATATCTCCTATTGAAGCTAGGACTTCAGGAGGTAAATTTACTCCTAATCCTTTGTCTGTTCCTACTATAATTTGCATACATTCCTCCTAAGGCTTGGCTATCTAAGAGTAAATTTGTACTTTCATTACTATTTTTTGAAGAGATTATATTTTTAGTATTATTATCTATCGTATTGTTACCTAGTTTTATATCGAGGTTTTTTGCATTTATTTTTGCATTAAGTTTTAGATAATGGGTATAAATAGAAGTGCTATCTAGATTTGAAGTATCTAGTCCACCTCCTATTATTTCTATATCTCCACCATTTATAATATATGAGTTTATATTTCCATTTAATATATTTGCTTTTCCTGTAGTTAAGGTTACTGATCCTGTATTTATAAACCCTGCTCCATTTATACTTATACCATTTGGGTTTGCCATGATAAAATCAGCTCTTTTCCCTGCTATTTCTGTATATCCATTAATGCTAGATCTTTGTGTAGAAGTAACTTCGTTTAGTATTACTTTTGCATTTGAACTAAGATTTTTATTTCCATATATATAGCCACCTAATTGTGTATTTACACTAGTAGCTTTTGAGTTATTAAGTATGAGTCCATTTTTTCCTACATTATAATCTTTAAATTTATTGTGAGATAATCCTGTAGAGTTTGGATTGGCTATATTTACTATTGGGATATTATTTCTAGCTTTGTCTATAATGGTGTTTGTACTTCCATCTGGCCTTAAGTTTGCTGCATGAAGTGGGAGAAAGATTAAGGTATATACTAGTTGAAAGGATATGAGCTGTTTTAGTTTCATGGATTTGTTTTTCATGTAAATTGCCTTTTAAAATTTTATATTTAAATTATATTTGAAACGATTTTCTCTTTTAAAATCATCGCCAATACTTTTTTGTGGTCTGCTCCATGTAAAATCTGTAGATACATTTTTTGCATTTGTTTTGAAGCCTATAGCACTTCCATATATCTTTCCACAGTTGTTTTTATTGTTACTTTCACATTTTATCCTTCCGTAGTCTAATCCTATAAATAGTGAGATACTTTGTATTATTTTAGTATGAATATTTGGATGAAATGTTTTTGTGAGGTTATTTTTTAAATAGTGTCCATTATTCCCAAATAAGTTTGAAGAATCATATCCTCTTACAGTATAATCACTTCCGATTGTTAGTTGGTCATTGTTATAAAGTACATCATCTGTATACTGTAGATGAAAAGTACTATTAAGTTTATAGCTCTTATCTTTAAAATAATATAAAAAAGAACTATTTATATTATATTTTTGAAATTCCAAATTTGCTGTATTGCTAGTATCTACTTCAGTACTATTGTAACTATCATCCCTAGCACCAAACCAATCTTTTCCGCTAGAGTAACTATAAGTGGTATTTATTTGTCCCCAAGAAGATAAATAGGTATGAATAAAATCTATTTGTGCAAGAGTTGTTTTATAGCTTGATACTTCTATTAGTTCATTGGAAAAGTAATTTTTAGTATCTTTATGATAAATACTAGCAGATACACTTAGTTTGTTATTTTGATTTCTAGTAAGAACTTTAGAGAGTTTAAATTTTTTAGTTTTTGTGATACCATTTGAGAGGTAGGTATTATTTATTCCTACTACTCCTTGTCTATATTTGGTATTCGAATAAATAAATTCTAATAAAAAACTTCCTATTGGAAAAGAATAGTTATATTCATATCCTTTTGTACTTTGGTATTTTTTTTGTATTTTGCTACCATTGTAAGAATAAGAGATAATGTCATTTATATTTAAAAGATTATCATAAGATAGGATGGCTGTTAAATTAGGATTATAATTTTCAAGTGATCTTGTTCCTGTAGCTCCCAAATTTATATGGTAGGGACTAGCTAACTTTCTTTTTACTACTATTAGACTTGTTGATTTTTTGCTTCCTGCTATTATGTCAAACTTTGCATCTATAGAGGGTACACGGTTGATCATCTCTAAAGATGTTTCTAAATCTCTTAAGTTTAAAGATTGATTGATTTGAAAAGGAAATGCTGTTTTTATATTCCAAGTATGTTTTTTAGTTTGAAAATCGATTATATTTTCAATAGTACTTTTTACTATTTTAATATCTATTTGTCCATCTGATATATCTTGAACTTTTAAGTATGCTTTAGTTGTAATATAGCCATTGTCCATGTAATACTTGCTGGTATCTTTGATGATATTTTTGATTACTTGACCACTTATACAAGTATTTATATATTTTTTAAAAATACTTACTTGTTCTTTTTTAGTAAATAGGTCATTTTCATTGAGGTCTATTTGTTTGAGAGGTACACAACTGGTTTGTGTATTTTTTGCAAATAAAATACTAGATAATAATATAAAGATAAATACAAAGTGACACAAGTAAGATC
>JADGEG010000092.1 GCA_016744485.1 Arcobacter sp.
TATCATATTTAAGAGTAATATTTAAATTATTTTTATTTACTCTTGAAGAAAAAATCAAATCTTGTATATAATGCAAAGAGTTTTTCCCATATAAAATTTTTAAATCTTTTTTAGAAAAAATCATAATTTTGATTTTAGTTTTTTTTTCTAAATTTTTTAAATACTTTTTTACTTTGAAAAAATTTTTAAAACTATTTGCTTCTATATGAGCTATGCTTTTATATGTTATTTTTTTTAAATATGCTTCTAAAGCTAAAAAATTTTTATTCACTTCAAAATCAACTTCATTTATGAAGTTTAATAAATTTTCTTTTTTAGTTAGTTTATATTCTAAAATATACTGTTGATTAAGTAAATCAATTTCTTTATTGGCTTTGATTTCAAGTATAAAATATGAAATTATAAGTAATAAGATAGCTAAAAATATAATAAAAAGAATAGGAATTCTAGAAAATAATTTTTCAATATCATTTAAATTATATTTTTTGTTTTTTTCAAAAATCATTTATTTTTTCTTTTATAATTTTATCTATACATTTAGAATAAATCTAAATGCATATAAGTTGAAAATAAATTTAAATTAATTAATCAAAACAATTTTTATATATCATTAAACTTACTTTTATTGGTATCTTCTGATATTTCTTGTGCAAGTTTGCTTATACTACTTGAAATATTATTTGTTTCATCTGCTACACTAGCATTTTCTTGAGTAAATTTATCTAAATTATTAACTGTATCGCTAATTTGATACATAACGGATGTTTGTTCTTTTGATGCATTTGTTACATCATTAATAATAACATTTGTTTCTTTAATTTTTTCTTCTAAATCATTAAATCCTGTAATCATTTTAGCACTTATATCTTTACCTTCAATTGTTTCTAAAGAAGCAGATTCAACTAAGTTTTTAATTTCTTTTGCAGCTTGGGCTGATCTTGAAGCTAAATTTCTTACTTCTTGAGCAACAACAGCAAAACCTTTTCCAGCTTCACCAGCAGTTGCTGCCTCAACTGCTGCATTTAAAGAAAGTATATTTGTTTGAAATGCAATTTGATCAATGATGACTATAGATTCATTAATTGTTTGAACTTGTTCATTAATTTTATCCATCGCAGTAACTGTTTTGCTAGCTAGTTGTTTTCCATTATTTGAAGCTTTTTGTGTATTTGAAGATAAAACCAGTAAGTTTTGAGCCTTTGTGCTTATTTGTTTTGTATTTTCTGTTGTTTGAGTAACTGAAGCTGCAATTTCCTCCAAAGATACTGCTTGACTGTTAGCATTTGAATGTAATATTTGAACGTTCTTTGATAACTCTATAGATGTATTATTAAGAGATAAACCATCATTTTTATTATTATTTAAAATTTGAGTTATAATTTTATTCATACTTAATATTTCTTCTCCTATTTTTCCATTAGAAGATGAGCTTAAATTTTTTCTAAAATCTTTTTGTGCATAACTTTCTAGTACGGAACTTAATTCATTAATATCTTTTCCAACAAAACTTTCTAATTCATCTAGCATATTATTTACAAGATCCTTTAATTCATTTAAAGATGTAGTATTACACACTTTTGTAATTCTATTTTTAAGATGTCCTTTGCTTACTTCACTAACAATTTTTTTGACATTATAAATCAATAAGCTATCTTCGTTCACATGATTTTGTATTTCTTGAATATTATCATTAACTAGTTTAGATATTCTTCCAATTTCATCATTTGTATGTAATTGGATTAATTGAACATCATTTTTTGTTTTATTTACATATAAAAAGAATGATAGTAAGCCATCTTGAAATATTTTTAATGGTTTTGCAATAATTTTATTAATTAAAAGGTAAATTATAAACAATAAAATAAATGTCAAAAAAATTGTAGCAATAATGAATTCTTTTATTACTTCATCAGAAATTTTTAAAAATTCATTTTTGTATGAACCTGCAACTATTATCCAGTTCCATTTTTTATACTGTTTAAATGCTACAATTTTTTCTTTTACTTCATTATTTTCTTTATAATCATAAGTAATGACTCCAGTTTTTTTCTTAATAATATCTTGAATAAAATATTTATCATCAGCATCTTTTATATCAAATAAATTTTTATTCTCTAAAGATTTGTGAAGTACTGCATTTCCTATATTATCAATTATATATAAATAACCTGTATCACCTATTATAATATTTTTAAATTTTTTCTTTAAAACCTCTAAACCTTTTGTAAAATCTAAGCCTACATATAAAACTCCAATTATTTTATTCTTTTTGATAATTGGAGAATATACGGACATATATGTTTTTCCAAGAATTTTTTCCAAGCTAATAAACTTTTGTTTTTTATTAAGTGTTTGATATAAAATACTATTTTTATCAATAGTATCTAGCAAAATTCTTTTACCATCTTTATCTTTAATGGACGATGTTATTCTAATATATTCATCTTTATCTTTTACAAAAACAGCTGAAATTCCATTTGTTAAATTAGTAAAATAATCAACTGGTTCAAAATTATTATTTAATCTTGAAAAACCAGAAAACAATGCCACTGTTTGGACACCTCTTATTTTAACTGTTCTATTGGCTTTTTTATTTAAATTTAAAAAAGATTTTTCAAAAATATTCATAAGAAGCAGAGCATTTTTTTCCAAAGAATTATTATATATTTGAATAGTATCTTTATAAGAAGTTACTTGTTTTTCTAAATTAGATTTTGTATCTTCAATTAAACTTTTATTTATATTTGTAATCATAAATATTACAAATGCTAACATACTAATGAGTAAAACAATTATAATTGATAGTGAAATTTTTTTATTTATAGTATTCATTGTTATTTCCTTGTATAATTTTTTTATAAGAAAATATATTAGCATATTTACTATTAATTTAAATCAAAAATTACGATAAAATTTAATTATTTTTTATTAATAAGCTGAAATATTTTTATCTAAAAACAATATTGACTTTAAATAAATTTATACTTGATAAGTATAGTTAGGTATGATAAAATAAAGTTTGCAGTAAGATAATTACTTTTTTATAGATAAATAATTATTTTTAGTAAAATTCTTTTTCATAAAATTATTTAATTATTTAATTAAAACATTATAATTAATTATAATGTTTTATTATTAACCTTTAAAATATCCTGCAATATTTCCATATCTATGATATGAGTGTGAAATAGATTGTTCGGTAAAATAGTTTAATAATTCAAGTCTTCCTTCCATCATAGCTTTTTGTCTTACAATAAAGGTTAAAGTATTTGCACATTCTTTAAAAACTTCTTTTGAAACTTTATTTATATCAGAATAAATAATTCTATCAAAGTTTGCAATAGTTTGTATCATTTCATTATCATTTTGCACCATAATCTTATCATTAGAAGTAAATAAATCTTCTTTAGATGCTTCTAAATACTCTTGTATATCTACATTATTATTAATTGAAACTGTAAAGCTTACCTTAGAAATACGAGCAGCTAAAATACGACTTAATATATCAAATAAAGTATCATCACTACAAACACGTATTAAAACATTTTGTAAAGGTATATATTTAAAATGATTAAATTCACCTCGCACATTTGCATAGTCTTTTTCAACACTAAATTCATTTTCATAATTTTGCATATATGATTGAAGTGCAGTTTCAAGCTTTTCATATAATTCTTTATTGCCTGAAATTACTTTACATTTAGATAAGAATTTTAATAAATCACTTTCATATGTTTTGTTAATGATTGGTTTTGATACTTCATAAAAATCTATAAATTGAGTTATATAGTTATAAAAACCAGCTTTCCTTCCTGCTCCAATAGCAGATTTTCCTACTCCCCCAAATGGCTGTCGTAATACTATAGCTCCTGTTGTTCCTCTATTTATATATAAATTTCCTGCTTTTATATTATATTTCCAATAAGATATTTCTCTTTCATCTAAAGACTCTATTCCTGAAGTTAAACCATATCCTGTAGAATTTACGATATTTAAGGCATCTTTTAAATCTTCTGCTTTTATTACTGCTAAGACTGGCCCAAATAGCTCATTCATATGTATGAAACTACCTTTTTTAACATTCCATTTAATAGCTGGTTTTAGCATATATGGATTATTTTTTGCATAACTTGGTTTTAAAGCCCATTGTTCACCATCTTCTAAAGTATCAATTGCTTGTTTTAAATTTCCAGACACTTTATTTGCTAATGTTCCAATAGTATTTTGTAAATCCCAAACAGATCCTACATTCATAGATGAAGCAGTATCAATTAAAGCTTTTTTAAAATTTTCGTCATTATATATTTCTTCTTCAAGAATAAGTAAAGAAGTCGCACTACATTTTTGTCCTGAATTAGCAAATGCACTTAAACAAACATTTTTTACAGCTTGTTCTCTATCTGCCATATTTGTAACAATAGTGGCATCTTTTCCACCAGTTTCAGCTGATAAAAATAAATCATTCCTAGCTTCTAACATCTTTGAAGCAGTATCTTCTCCTCCTGTTAAAATCACAAAATCTATATCTTTATTTGGTATTAAATGCTTTCCTGCTAAAGCTCCTGCACAAGGTGTGAATTGTAAAGTATTTTTAGAAACTCCTGCATCCCAAAAACATTTACATAATTCATATGCACATAAAACAGAAGCCGATGCAGGTTTTATAATTACAGTATTTCCAGCACTTAAAGATGCAGCAATTCCTCCTAAAGCTATAGCAATAGGAAAATTCCAAGGAGGAACAACAAGCCCTACCCCTTTTGCTTTTAAGTCTAAATTTTTATAATTTTCAAAAAATCTTGCACTATGTGAATAAAATTCTAAAAAATCAACACTTTCAGAAACTTCAACATCAGTTTCACTAAATACTTTTCCAACTTCAGCAGCAGCAACTCCTATTAAACAAGCTCTTTTTTCTCTCACTTTTATTGCTACTTGTTTTAATATTTCATGTCTTTGTTTATGTGTTTTATCTCTCCATTTATCAATATCTTTTTTAGCAATTTGAACTGCTTTGTTTAAGTCTTCTTCATTTGCATTTGCAAATTTACCTGCTAAAATATTTAATTCTAATTGAGATTTATCTATTACATCTGATATTTTTCTATCATCTGTTAAATCTTTAGCCCCTATAACTACAGGTACAGTTTCATGTTTTGTATCTTTTGTGAATTTCCATTTTTTGATTATGTTTTTTGCCCATGTTTGATTATTATCTAAGATAAAATCTGTGTCAGCTTCAGCATGATATGAATTTGTATCGTATGAAGATTTAGAAAAATCATTCCATTTTTCATTTAATCTATCTTGATCTCTATTTACTCCAATAAATAAAGTTTTTTCATCTTCAAAAGACTTTTTAAATAACTCTTCTTGCATGTTCCAGTTTTGTGTTCCAACACTTAGTCCAAATGAATATCTAATAAAATTATCATCTCCAGTATTTTCATCAAGTCTTCGAACTAAATAAGCAATTGCATTTGTAAATTGTTCTTTGGAAGCAGTTGGTGCATATAAAATAACATCTTTTGATATTTCTTTAATAGCTAATCTTGAAGATTCACTCATACCTTCTAACATTTCTAAAGT
The DNA here is from genome assembly GCA_016744485.1 of Arcobacter sp. Lineage (GTDB taxonomy): Bacteria > Campylobacterota > Campylobacteria > Campylobacterales > Arcobacteraceae > BB30. The sequence continues at coordinate 5,590 of JADGEG010000092.1, forward strand.
ATGAAATTCTTCTGTATTATTATTTGTTGCTAATGCTGTAGCATATGCTAATTCAAACAAATTATGAGATGCTGTTCCTATGTGCATATAAGGTGCATTTTCTTTTAAAAGTGCATAATTTACCATTTTTTTATAGTTTGCATCTGTATTTATTTTTTTACTATATGTTACTAAGTTCCAATGCTTTTGGGAAGCTTGTGTTTCTTCCATCTCCATATTAGCACCTTTAACAAGTCTAAACTTTATAGCTGTTCCACCATTTTGTACTCTATTTTTTGCCCATTTACATAAATCTTCTTGCCAAGCAAAAGAATCAGGTAAATAAGCTTGTAAGACAATACCTGCATAGAAGTTTTTAAATTCGTTTTGTTCTAAAGTTTTCTTAAAAACTGCAACCGTAAGAGCTAAGTCTCTATATTCTTCCATGTCAAGATTTATAAATTTATTTTCTTTTTCGCCCTTTTCATTAACATAAGAATATTTTTGTGCTTGTGCATATATTTTTGATAGTTTTTTAACTAAAATATCAACCGTATTATCAAAGTCTAAAGGATTTATTTGTGAAAAAATTGTCGATATTTTAATAGATATATAATTAACATTAGGATTTTGTAGTATTTTTAAATATTTTTCTATTCTTTCATTAGCTTCCCTCTCTCCTAAAACAACCTCACCTATTAAATTAATATTAACTTGTGTTTTTTCTTCTTTTCTTTTTTTAAGATGTTTATTAAAGTTTTCTTCTTCACCTTTAATTACTACTGTTTTAGTGTCTTCTCTTATTTGATTTACAAATAAAGGTACAGAAATATCAGGAAAATACTTCCCAATATTTTGAAATAAATATAATAATGTTTTATCTTTTAAAGTAAAAAAATGAGCCATACCATGTTTTTCTAGTAAAAAACATATTTGATCAGCTATTCTAGTATTAGATTGTGATCTAAAACATTGATCCATGAGCTCTATTAATAATGCCTTATCTTGCGTATGCTCTAACATTTTATTCATTTTAATATGAAATTCTTTATCATACGAACTTATAAGTTCATTTGCTCTATTTTGCCATTTTTTAGCTAGATTGACAGATTCATCTATTATACTTTTATTCATGATATATCCTTATTAAAATTTGTTTCTATAATATAGGTTCCAATAGAAAATTCACCTACATTTTTAATGATATTTATATCTTCACATATAAAATATGAACTTAAATTTTTATATTTTTTAACTGTATTATCAAAAGATAGCTGAATTTCATTCATTCTTTTTTTTGTTTTTTTTCTAGCTGTATTTGACAAATCTAAATAAAATGCAAATATGGCATAATCTAAACTTGAATCATCTTTCTTATCTCTTTCAAGCATTTTACACATTTTAATTATTTCATTTGTATATTCATCTTGTATATTTCTTAAACCATTTTTTATACTCATAATAACTCTTGAAATAGAATCATTATGTGTTTCATGCTCAAATCTTTCATCAAGTGTTAAAGATAAAATATCAGCTGATATTGATTTTTTTTTCATAAAACTTTGAAAACTATGTCTTTTTTTTAATGAACATTTTAATATATCTGAAATAGTAGCATCTAAAAAAATCTCTGGAGTATTATCTAGTTTAGCTATTTCTTGAGCTATGTGAATGCTTAAAAAATTATCTGTTTCATTTGATAAGTATAATTCATCTCTTGTCCACATCGTATAATTATCTTTTGCTTTTTTCATACCATTTATAACTGCTTGAACTATATCTTTTTGTTTTGGAAAAGGATTAATTGACATAATTTTCATCCACTTCTTGTAAGATACCACTTTCATACAAAATATCTTCTATTAATTTATTTTTTGATATATTTATTTTATTAGCTAATATGCCTAAAGCATTATTTAATTTTTTATCAATTTTTATTGTTAGTTGTGAGATTTCTTTTTTATTTTTTTGCTTATGTTTATTTATAACATTTAAAATGTTACTTTTTGAATGTTGAATTTTTGGCATAAAAACCTTTCTTTAAATATTTTTTAGTAGTTCTAAAAGTAGTACTAAATATTAGTTAGTATTATTTCATATAATATATTAAAACTATATAAAATTAAAATATGAAAGTTTAGCATATAAAAGAAAAACAAGTGAAAAATAAATTATCATTTAAC
>JADGEG010000258.1 GCA_016744485.1 Arcobacter sp.
TATAAAATAGGTGATAAATATGGTTTTAAAATTCCTTGTTTTGGACACTCAGGAGATGGAAATATTCATGTAAATGTAATGGTAAAAGACAAAAATAATAAAAAAGACTTAGAAAATGGTCATAAAGCTATAGAAGAAATTTTTAAATTAGTTGTAAATATTGGTGGTACATTAAGTGGTGAGCATGGAATAGGTACATCAAAAGCACCTTTTATGCACATAGCATTTACAAAAGTAGAGATGGAACTTTTTAAATCAATTAAAAAAGCCTTTGATCCTAATAATATTTTAAATCCCCATAAAATGGGTTTATAAACTAATGCAAGATTTAAAAACTATAAGAAGGTATTTAAATCTAATTGTAAAAAAAATAAATTCGTTTTTTAATGACGATACTACATATTATGCTGCAAGTCTTAGTTTTTTTACTATATTTTCAATTCTACCAATTATTGCTTTATTGATTTCAATATTAACTAACTTTGAATTTGTTCAAATTTATATGGATGTTTTTATAAAATACACATTTAATATATTAAATCCAGCACACTCTCAAGACTTTATAAATTCTTTTAAAAATTATTTATCAAACTCTAGTAAGTTAGGATACTTAGGAACTATATATATGATTTTTGTATTTATAATGTTTTTTAAAGATTATGAATATATTGTAAATAAAATACATCATGCAAAAAGAAAAACACTTATAAAATCTTTTATTGTTTATCTTATTTTTTTAATTACTTTACCATTATTATATACTATTGGTAATATTGCTTTAAATTTTTATAATAATAATATATTAAATACAATAGCTAGTTTTTTATTTGCTTGGTTGATATTTTTTGCTTTATTTAAGCTAAGTATTAATAAATATATTTATACAAAAGTAGCTTTAATATCATCTTTTATAACCTTGCTTACTTTATCTTTAACAAAAAATTTATTTGTTTATTATGTAATTTATAATAAAACATATAGTACCATTTATGGTTCATTAGCTATTTTATTGTTTTCATTTTTTTGGATATATATATCTTGGATTATATATTTGTATGGAATAAAAATGTGTCATAAGCTAAATACTAAAGAGCTAAAAAATTTAAAGCCAAATAAAAATTAATTTTTTAATTTATTTTTTTACAAATAAATATATTTATAGCATCTGTATATTCATAAACTAATTCATAATCATTAGCTTTTAAAATATTAAACACTATATATAAACCCAAACCAAACGAATCTTTGCTTTTATCTTCGTTTGCAAAAAATGGTTCAAAATATTTTTCTAAGTCATATTCTAATTTTGTCCCTTGGTTCTCAAAAATGATATCTTCATTATTAGTTTTAATAGTAACTTTTTTATCACTAGAGTATTTAATTGCATTATCAAGTAGATTTTTAATTGCTATAGAAAATAATTTAAAATTTACATGAAGTTTTTTATTTTCGTATTTATTAATAATAACATCATCATCAAGCATTAAAATATCTTGCGCATTATCAATTATATCATCAAAAAAATAAAAGTTTTTTTCTATATTTTTATTAGATGATATGAGCTCTTCTATTGAAGCAAATTCATTAATTAAAAGCTCCAGTCTATTAAATACTGATTTCATTTTTTCATTATTTGTTTCATTTTGTTCTAGTTGTGTTAAAAATTTTCCTTTTGTAATAGGAGTTTTTAATTCGTGCATAATATTTCTAATAAATATATTTCTAGCTTCTTTTAAACTTTTAAGCTTTAAAGCAGTTTTTTTAAACTCCATTCCAAGCAAAGTGACTTCATCTTGTGCATCACTATTGCAACATTCAAAATCAAAGTCTTCATCACCTAGATTTTTCACTTTATCTTTTAAAATCTTTAAAGGCATTATTTTTTTTAATGTTATTAAATACATCAAAATAATTGTAATAATTACAATTAAAA
>JADGEG010000093.1 GCA_016744485.1 Arcobacter sp.
CATGTAATGAAACGAAAGAATTAATGCCTTATCCAATAATGGCAGCACACAACTTAGCTAAAAAATTGACACTAATAAGAAAAGATGGAAAACTTGATGTGTCTTTACAAAAAATTGCTATGCAAGATAATCAAATCAACGATAATAAAATTTTAAATCAATTAAAGAAAAACAACGGTTTACTTTATTTTACGTATAAAAGTGATGCACTTGATATTAAAAATACTTTTGGGATGAGTAAAAAAATGTATAAAGCTACACTTACTAAATTAATTAATTCGAAAAAGATTGTATTAGAAAAAGATTGTATTAAAATAAATTCTTAGTTTTACCAAGTTTTTACTTCATTATAAATAGAATCTCTTTCAACTGCTTTAAATCCTGAGTTTTTAATTAAAGCAACCAAGGTGCCTAAATTCATACCATTAGAACTATTTGCTCCTGCTGCACTTTGAATTGATTCTTTTTCAATAGTACCATCTAAATCGTTTGCACCAAATTCTTGAGCTAATAATGCTAATTTAATAGTAGATGTTACCCAATATGCTTTTATATTATTAATATTGTCAAGTAAAATTCTTGAAATTGCTATAGTTTTTAAAATTTCTTGTCCTGTTAAAAAATCTTTGACTTTTAAAAAATTATTATCTTTTTGATAAACAAGTGGTATAAAAGCATTAAATCCCCCTGTAATATCTTGTAAATCTCTTATTCTTAAAATATGATCAATTCTATGGTTTTTATTTTCAATATGTCCAAAAAGCATAGTAACTGTACTTTGTTTTCCTTTTTCATGCCAAAGTTTATGTATGTCTAACCATTGTTTACTAGTAACTTTTCCTCCACAAATTCTTTTTCGCACCTTTTCATCAAAAATTTCAGCTCCACCTCCTGGAATTGAGTCAACACCATTTTCAATCATTTTATCAAGTAGCACATCATATGATAGTTTATATTCTTGTGCTAAAAAATGTATCTCAGCAGCTGTTAAAGCTTTAATATGAATATCTGGGTATTTGTCTTTTATTTGTTTAAATATATCTAAATACCAATTTAATCCAGTATCAGGGTTATGAGCAGATACTATATGCACCTCTTTAATGCCTTTTTGTACAGATTTATCAACAATATCAAGAATTTCTTTATGTTTTAAAGTATAAGGGTTTGGGTTTTTCCTACTTGAGGAATATGCACAAAATAAACAAACATCTTTACATATATTTGTAGGATTAATATGTCTATTTATATTAAAATATGTTTTATTTTGATGTTTATTATGTCTAATTTTATTTGCATAATATGCGAGAGTAAATATATCTAAATCATATAATTTAATTGCTTCCTCATAGTTTAATCTTTCATTATTGTCTAACTTATTAATTAAATTCATTTGTTATCCTGTATTGTTTTATATTATTTTATCATGTGCAATCTATATTTTGTTCATATTTTTTTGAATTATTTTTATATACAAAACCTATACAGTTTTTTTGTAGTTTTTTATTAAAAAATAAAATTTTAAAAGAAACACTTCTTTTTCTTGTATCTTTATTTTCAAGATGTGTTTTATTAATAACTTGAACATTTTTTATACTTTTATACCCTAAATCATATAATATCTGAGTAACTTTTGCCTGTCGTGTGCTATTAATGACATAATAAACAAAAAAACCTGAAATGATTAATATAAAAATAATAAAGATATATTTTTTAGGAATTTTTCTTTTTATAACTTCACTCATATGATGTATTCATTAAGATCTTTAAATGTATCATCACTTGTATCGTAAAAACTCATACTTCCTGTTTCTATCTCATAATACCAAGCATGTATTTTAATAGCTTTTATTTCTAATCGTTGCTTTATATCAGGATAGGTTAATAAGTTTTTCATTTGTGCAATAACAGAATACTTTTCTGTTATTTTATACATTTCTTCTTTTGTTGTAAAATTATTTTCTTTTAATGTCTGCTCTTTTGCTTTTAGTCCTAAACTTAACCATGTTTTTATATGTATTAAAGACTCATTATTAGGTATATCTTTATATAAACTTTCACAAGCTCCACAATGAGAATGACCACAAACTATTATATGCTTTACCTTTAAAACAGCTACGGCATAAGCAATAGCAGCGGCATTACCATGTAAAGCTTCATCGTAAATATAAGGAGGTACAAAATTTCCAACATTTCGTAAAATAAACATATCCCCAGGTTTTGTACTTAACATCAAATCAGGAGTAACTCTTGAATCACAACAACCAATAAACAAAATCTTTGGATGCTGACCTTGTTTAACAAGATGTCCAAATTCTTTTTGAAGTTTTGGAAATTTTTGTTCTTTAAACTTAGTGTGTCCTTGTATTAATTGTGATAATTTCATTTTATCTCTTTAGCTAATAATTTTGTTAATTCTTTACAAATAGTTATTAAATCTTGCTCTTTTATATCTATTTTTGCTATTAATCGTATTATAGCACTTTTAACTGTTGGCTGTCTAATTGCGCCTAATAAAAAACCTTTTTCTTTTAAAATATTTTGTATTTCAATAACTTTTTTGTTATTTCCTACATCAATAGGAATAATTAAACTAGATGACTTTATATTTAAGCTTACTTTTATAATATTTAAATTAGTTTGAATTCTTGACTTTAATATATTTGTATTTTTTAAAATATATTTCAAACCCTCATGTCCTAGTGCTATGTCAAATAATGATGGGGCTGTTGTATAAATAATTGCTTTTGATCTATTAAGTAAAAAATCAATAATAACTTTACTTGCTAAGATATATGCACCATAACTTCCATATGCTTTTCCTAATGTACCCATCTTTATATGATTTTTTTGTACTTTTATTTTATAAAGATCAAAAACACCTAAAAGATTATCTCCTAATACACCAGAAGAATGTGCTTCATCAACTACTAAAAGAGCATTTTTACTATTGGCAAAATCAAAAATTTCTATATTTGCTAAATCACCCTTCATTGAATAAACACCTTCAATTGCTATTATATTTCTAGTATTTTTATTAAATGTTTCAAATTTTTCTTTTAAATCATTTATATCATTGTGTTTAAATACAATTACTTGACTTTTATTTAAGACTTTTGAAGCAAAAATACCACTTGCATGATAATATTCATCTATATATAAAATATCATTTTTTCTAATTAATGCTTCAATTAAAGCAATATTTGCTAAAAATCCACTTCCTACAACTAAGGCATCTTCAAAATTATTAACATTGCATAGTTCTTGTTCAAATTTTTTATGAATAGAAGAGTAACCATTTACAAGCATTGATGCTTTTGATGAGTTATATTTCTCTTCTAATACTCTTTCATAGGCTTTTTTTAAAAGCTCTTTATTTGCAGAAAGACCTAAATAATCATTTGAAGCTAAGTCTATTAATTTTTCATCAAAAACTTGTCTAATTCTTAAACGATTTGATCTTTTTATAGAATTTAATTCTTTTTCATACAAAAAAACCCCTTAAAAACTTTATCTTATATTTATAGAATATTAACAAAAATGCAATAAAATTAAAATAAAAGATAACACATTTAGAAAGTTTTTGTTAGAATATCAGTAAAGTATTTGGAGTTTACTATGTTTGAAACATTTAATGATTTTATATTTATTATTATTCTTTTAATAATTCTTATTCCTGTAATGATTATTGCTTTCTTTTTTTATAATAGAGATGGTGAAAGTAATAACAATGATGAAAATGACATTAACGGTGATGATATAGACTTTAAAATTTAAGTAGAAAGATTATCTAAAATATATTTTTCAAGATTTCTTTTTGATATTTCATGTTTCAAAGATTTTTCAAAAATTTCTTCTATTTTTAAAGAGTATTCCTCATAAGAAAAGTAAGGAAAATGAAGTTTCCAAGATTTTTTAATTAGTTTTAAAGTGATTATGTCCCTTAATTTTGATCTAAAACAATTAAATCCCATAAAAATAATAGCTGTTATAATCACAGCACCTAATATTGATATATGTGCATCTACATAAGCCAACTTTTGATGAGTTAAAACAAAAATAGGCAATAACATAAACAAAATAAAAATAGTATATACAAAATAAGCTCTTGATAGAATCAATCTAAAACCTAACTTAGCAGCTTCAACATGCATTCCCTCATTATACTGCCTATTTGCTATTAATAAATCTCTTAATAAAATAGGTTGCTTGGAAATTACATAAATATACTCTATTACATTTTCTTTAAAAGTTTTTAATCTGAGCAATTTTTTCCTTTTAACAAAACTGTTTACATACTTACTTGACAAGCATAACAATTTTTAGCTTAAATATATTATATACTTTCTATTAAATTAACAACATTTTGAATAATCCAATCAGGTGTTGAAGCACCTGCAGTAATACCACAAAGTTTTTTATTTTTAAACCATGCTAAATTTACATCTTTTTCATTTTCAATTAAATATGAGGCTTTACAATTTTTTAAACAAATTCTATATAACTGTTGAGTATTTGATGAGTTTTTACCACCTATTACTATCATAATATCTACATTATTAGATAATTCATTAGCTGCATCTTGATTTTCAAATGTTGCATCACAGATTGTATTAAATACTCTAACTTCTCTATGTTTTAAAATTAGTTTGTTAACTATTTCTAAATATTCTTCTTTATTTTTTGTTGTTTGTGCAATACTTGCAATTTTATCAAATTTAAATTTGATATTAGCTAATTCTTCTACTTCGCTAACTACATGAACATCATTTACATCCTTTCCATAGGATTTGATACCTTTTACCTCAGGATGAGTCTCATCTCCAAAAATAACTATAGAATAATATTCTTCAGACATTTTTTTTACAATTTGTTGTGGAGTTGTTACAAAAGGACAAGTCGCATTAACAACTTTTGTATTTTGTAATTTTAATGTTTTTAAATCATTTTTTGGAATACCATGTGTCCTAATTATAACTGTACTTTTTGGATCTACTTCCGTAATATCTTTGTATAACCCAACTTGATAATCATCTTTTAATCTATTGATTTCATCTAAGTTATGTATTAAAGGACCCATAGTTGAAGCACCTTTATTTATTTGGGCTATTTTAATAGCCCTTTTAACGCCAAAGCAAAATCCATATGACGATGCTAATTTAACTTGCATAATTTTCCTTTTTTATTTTAACAAATTAAGTAGATCTGTAAAATTTGGAAACGATGTTAAAATACAAGAACTATCATGAATGTTCATATTACAAACAAGACCAGCAATTGCAAAAGACATAGCAATTCTATGATCTCCTCTTGAATTAATACTGGCTTCTTTTAATACTCCACCTACAATATGGTAACCATCTTCAAACTCTTCACATGAAATATTACATTTTTTTAGATTTTCAATTACAACACTTATTCTATCACATTCTTTTACTCTTAACTCTTTTGCATTTTTAAGAACTGATTTTCCTTTAGCCAAACTCATAGCAATAGCTAAGGCTGGAAGCTCATCAATAAGCCAAGGTATATTATTTTGTATAGTAACTGCATTTAATTTATTATGAGATACTTTAATATCTCCAATTGGTTCATAAATATTTTCTTTTTCTATAAATTCAACATCAACACCCATTTGTTTTAAAACTTTATAAGCTCCAATTCGCGTAGGGTTTAATGTAATATTTTTAAGTACTATTTTAGCATTTGGAATAATAGCAGCAGCTAATGCAAAGAAAAAACCAGAAGAAGGATCACAAGGAACTCTCATATTTAAAGCTTTTAAAGAATGTTTTAATGGATAAATATTAATATATCCGTCTTTGTCATTTTCAAGTTTAGCACCCATGCCTTTTAACATACGTTCAGTATGATCTCTTGTTAAAAAACTTTCTTTATATTTTGAAACACCTTTTGCCCTAAGTGCTGCTAGAATCATTGCTGTTTTAATTTGAGCTGAATCAATAGGTGAAGAATAAGTAAATGATTCAAGTTCTTTAGTTCCTCTTATAAATATAGGAGCTTTATTTGCATTATCTCTTCCATCTATTTTAGCACCAATTGAATTTAAAGGTTTAGTAACACGACACATTGGTCTACTATTTAAGTATTGATCACCTGTTAATATAAATGCACCTTCAATAGATGATAAAAAACCACAGAATAATCTTATTGCCGTTCCAGAATTACCACAGTCTAAAATATCATTAGCTTCTTTTAAAACTTTTGGTGGTGTTATTTCTACACAAGAGCCATTTATTTTTACTTTTGCACCTAATTGCTCAATAATATTTAAAGTATTTAGAGTGTCTTCTCCTGTTAAATAATTCTTAATATAAGATATCTCATTAGAAAGCAGTGAAAATATTGCGCATCTATGAGAAATAGATTTATCACTTGCTATTGAGGTGATTTCTATATTAAAAGGTTTTTCTAATTTTTTAATTTTAAGATACTGCATTTATATCCTTTTATTTTATTATTTATTGTCTTAATTTAATATTTAATTTTTTATTTAAAGTATTTACAACTTTATCTAATGAAGAAGAAATTTCTTCTTCATTTAGAGTTTTATTATCATTTTGTAAGATAAATCTAATAGTTAAACTTGCTTTATCTCCTAGTTGTTCATCAGTATAAATATCTATTAAATTAAATTGTTTAATATTTGCATCTTTTGAAGCATTAATCACAGATTTAACTTTAGAATATTCCATATCTTTTAAAACAACAAGACTTAAATCTTTGCTTGAACTTTGAAATTTTGAATATGCTTTAGCTATTGTTAAATTATGTTGTATTTTATTAAAATCAATTTCTGCAATAAAAGTGTCAGGTAAATCAAAATCATCACAAACACTAGGATGAAGCTTAGATATAAATCCAATATTAATTCCTTTTCTAATAATATTAGCACATTGATAAGGGTGAATAAAGTTATTAGTTATTTTGTGCATAGTTTCTAGTTCAAAAGAACCAACAGAGTTTAGTATTTTTTTTGAAAATTCAAAAAAGTCTATATTTTGAGGTTTTGCTTTATTAGAAATTGATTTTTCTTCTTTTTCTCCAGAAAAAACAAAAGATATTTTTTTACTTTCTTGTCTATTTTCATCAAAAACTGTACCTATTTCAAATAAACCAACAGATTTAAATCCAAATTTAAAATTAGAAGAAACAGCTTCTACTAAATTTAATAAAATAGTGCTTCTATATGTATTTAATTCATTAACAATAGGATTTAATATATCTAATTCATCATTTACACATGTAAAATTATATTTTTGTAAATTTTTTTTATTTGTAAATATATAAGTTATTGTTTCAAAAAATGAATTTTGAACTGCTTTTTGTCTTAGTATATTTTTTTTAAATAAATCTAATGTTGTCTGATTAATTTGTTTTACTTCTGATATTTGTAATCTTCTCGTGATGTGTCTTACTCATAATTGAATACCACTTTAAGTTTATTATTGACAAACATCACTATGCACTATGACAAACACGCTCCTATCACTTCAACTTTGGTCCGTATAAATCACAATCCTTGGTACACTAAAAATTCGTAACAAAAAATGTATCTAACAAAAATGTAAGCATAGGTTTTTAACTCCGATACTCTATTTCATATGGTTGAGTTTATCTCTGCACGTAAAATTTATAGAGAATTTATAGATTCTTTAAAACTTGCTAAAGCTGATTTTTATAAAAATGAAAACAATACATACGTTTAATATTACAAACTCTATAAG
>JADGEG010000094.1 GCA_016744485.1 Arcobacter sp.
CAAGTAATTTTAAGCCTATTGACTAACTCCAAAGAAGCCTTATTATATAACAATATTAAAGAACCTTTTATTAGAATTGATACTCAATACTATAAAGATAATATAATGATAAGTATAGAAGATAATGCACAAGGTATAAATAAAAAAGATCTCAAAAAAATATTTAATTCTTCATTTACTACAAAAAAACAAGGTAGTGGCATGGGACTTTATATGTCAAAATTAATAGTAGAAAAGAATTTAAAAGGACAATTAAATGTTCAAAACTCTAAAAATGGAGCTAAGTTTATAATTTCTTTATAAGTTAAGTATTAAAAACTAGATATTTGTAATTTAAAACTCCTGCTATAATCAGGCTATAAAATAAATATATAATACAGAATTAAAAAATAAAGGTGTAAAATGAAGATTATAAAAAATGTATTAATAGTACTTAGTATTAGTATTACTTTAAGTTTTTCTCATGGTGATGTAGTACCTCAAGCTGTTGATACTAAAGGTTTAAAAAAAGTAGATCAAAATCTTATTATTAATCCATATAGAAATAATAAACTAGCAATTGAAATTGGAAAATCAGCCTACAACTCAAACTGTGCTAGATGTCATGGTTTAGGTGCCATTTCGGGAGGAATTGCACCAGATTTAAGAGAATTAACTGCTAATGATGATGATTTAGATGAGTACTTCATAAATATTGTAAAAAGTGGAGTGGTTAGAAATGGCAATGTTTATATGCCTCCTTTTAAAAAAATTTTATCTTCTGAAGCAATTTGGTCTCTAAGAACTTGGATACAAACTATTCCAGCTGATTAATATGAAAATAATTATTCTTATAACCTGTGTATTTTTTTCAAATATTTTTTCAAAATCTCTTGATGAAATACAAAAAGAAAAAAATATTATAATCGCAGTATATGAAAACTTTCCTCCTTATTCATATATACAAAATGGTGTTATTAAAGGAATCGATGTTGATATTGCAAAAAAAATAGCAAAAAAGTTGAATGTAAAAATCAAATGGTATTGGTTTTCATCTGATGAGAACTTAGAAGATGACTTAAGAAATGTGATTTGGAAAGGACATCTAATACATAAAACAAAAGCAGATCTTATGTTTAGAGTTCCTTATGATTATAATTTTATTCGTCAAACAGATAAATCAACAGGTGAACTAAGTAATGAACTTAGTGTCATGAAATCCCCATATCATGCTGAAAGATGGGTAATTGCAACTAATAAAAAAACAATTCCAATCATTAAAAATCTTGCAATATTTAAATACCATACAATAGGGGTTGAAATAGATACCTTGCCTGATTCATATTTGGGTACTTCATTTAAGGGTATTTTACAATCTAATATAAAACACTATAGAAATATAAAAGATGCAGTAAAAGATTTTAAACTTGGTAAAGTTGATGCACTTGCTGGATTAAAAACACAACTAGAGTTTTATTTAGATTTTTCTAACAATAAAGATAAATACTATATGAGTAAAAAAATAGGCTATGCTAGATCAAAGTGGGATTTAGGAGTAGCTGTTAGAACAGATTTTAGAGCCTTATCTTATGAAATAGATGGACAAATTGAAGACTTATATAAAACAGGTGAGATAAAAAAAATTTTTATGAAATATGGGGTTTCATATGAAAAACCTCTTGTATATCAAAATAATTAATAAAGGATGTTATATGTTTAAAAGTATTTTTTCAAAATTATTTATAGTATTACTTGTTCAGACATTTTTATTTGCAAATGCAGATCCCTTAACATCACCCATGTGGGATTATGTTAAAAAGAAGTTTTTGAATAATGAAAAAACAGTTTTTGACACAAAAAATATAAAAATAAAAGTACCATCTTTTGCAGATAATCCTTTACAAGTACCTATTTATGTAGATGCAAGTTATTTTAAAGAGGCACAAAGACTTTTTATATTTGCTGATTTAAATGCAATAATTCCTTTAATAGATATAAAATTATCAGGACTTAAACCTATAGTATCTGTAAATATGAAAATAGCTCAAGGTACACCTTTAAGAGCTGCTATAAAAGATAAAAATGGTTTATGGCATATAGGAAGTAGTGAAATTAAAAGTTTTGGAGGAGGTTGTTCAGTTGCAAGTAATGCAGGTGGTTTAATAGATTGGGAGTCCCAAATAGGAAAATCTAAAAATAAAATTTTTAAAATAAAAGATACTTATAGAATCAAATTGTCTATTTTTCACCCTATGGATACAGGGCTTTTTATAGGAAACCCTGAGTTTTATATAAATAAAATAAATATAAAGCAAAATAATAAAATCATAGCTAAGATTAAAACATATGCTTCTGTTAGTGAAAATCCAAGGCTTGTATTTGAAACGAAGCAAGGAAATGGAAAATATGAAATTAATTTTAATGATACAGATGGAAATGAATTTATTGTAAAAACGAAATATTAAGGATTTGGAAATGAGATATATATTATTATTGTTTTTTGTAACATCATTGTTTTCTAAAGAATTTGATTTTAACTTAAAAGTTAAAAAAATAGCTTCTAGTACTTACTTTATTGAAGGTAAAAAAGAATATTTTTCGCAAAATAATGGTGGAGATATAGCGAATTCTTCTTTTATTGTAGGTGATGATGGTGTTTTAGTAATAGATACAGGAAGTTCATATATTTATGGAAAACAATTATTAAAAGAAATTAGAAAAATCACAAATAAACCTATAAAATATGTTATAAACACACATCATCATCCTGATCATTTTTTAGGTAATCAAGCTTTTAAAGGTGCTGCTATCATGGCTAGTAAATATACAAAAGATTATATTAGTAAAAATGGTGATGAATATATAACAAACCTTGTAAATATTATTCAATATGCTATGAAAGGTACAGAAATTTTAATACCAACTAAAGTATTAAGTGCAAAATATATAAACTTAGGAAAACATAAAATAAAAGTACTGTATTTAAATGGACATACAAAAGATGATATTGTTTTGTATGATGAATATACAGGTGTTCTTTTTGTATCTGATTTAGTTTTTTATAATAGAGCAGCTGCCACTCCACATGCAAATATAAATCAATGGATAAAAACTTTAAATACATTAAAAGAAATACCATATAAACTATTAGTTTCTGGACATGGAGAAGTAAGTAATAGTAAAAAACCAATTATTCAAATGATTTCTTATTTAAAATATCTTGATAATATTCTAAAAACAAGTTCGAAAAAAGGTTTAGGTATTTATGAAATATTAGCAATAAAAAAACCAAAAGAATTTAAAGGTATTTTTATGTTGGATGAAGAATTTGAAAGATCTATTATTAATTTATATCCAACATACGAAAATAGAATACTAAAGTAATAAACTAAGTAAGTGTTTTAATAGAAAAGTTGCAATAACTTTTCTATTTAGAACTAATAATTTTGCCTTATTGAATTTAAACCACCAAAACATACTAATTGAACTTACTAAAATGAATATTAATAAAAAAATGTATTTATTTCCTACTGAAACCTTAAATCAATACTATCGTCTTGTGAAACTATAATAAATTGATTTCAAAGCAAAGTATATTTTAAATGACAAATTACTTTTACTTAGTTATACTTAGTTATACTTAGTTAAATAATAAAGGATCTTAGTGTTTAGTGAAAAAAATATTTCAAAATATATTATATTAACTCCAATTGTAACAGTTATATTAATAGCATTTTTTACTTCATATTTTTTTATTCAAACACAAAATTCTTATTTTAAAGAAGAAAGTATTAGAATTGAAAAGGAATACCTAATAAAGCAAAAGAATATTTTAAAAAAAGAAATTAATTCAGTAATACACTACATAAATTATAATGTATTGGAAAATAAAAACTTAGATAAAATACTTTTTAAGAAAAAAATATTAAGATATATAGAAACAATAAGATATGAAAAACATGGATATATTTGGATTCATAATACATCATATTATTTATTAGCTCATCCTTTTAGACAAAAAAGCATTGGAAAATATGATATAAACTTAAAAGATGCAAAAGGTATAAAAATCACTAAAAAGTTTATAAATGAAACTATAAAAAACCCAAATGGTGTTTTTATAAAATATTATTGGCAAAAACCAAACCTTACATATCATTCTCCAAAATTAGGTTTCTTTAAATTATATGATAAATTTTCTTGGGTTATTGGAGCTGGTTTATATATAGATGATATTCAAAGTTCAATATTAAAAAACAAAAAACTTTTAGAACAAAGAATCAATAAGTATATTCGTTTTGTAGTAATGGTTTCTTTTTTAGTTATTTTATCTATAGGAATATTATCTTTTATTGTATCTAACAGGGTAAGTAGAGTTTTTAATAAATATAAACAAAATGTCATAAAAAAAGAATTTTTATTAGAAGATTTAAATCAAAATCTTGAAAAAAGAATATTGAAGGCTATTTTAGAAGTACAAAATAAAGATAGAGCTATGTTGCATCAATCAAGATTGGCTCGTATGGGAGTAATGTTGTCTATGATTGCACATCAATGGAGACAACCTTTATCTAAACTAAGTGCTATTTTAATGGAATTAGAAACTGCAATAAAATTTAATAAATCAAATGATAAATTAGTATTACAAACAATAAATACTTCAAATAAACTTCTTATTTATATGTCAAATACAATAGATGATTTTAGAAATTTTTTTAAACCTGATAAAGAAAAAATTTATTTTAATATAAATGATGCCGTTTCAGAGGCTTTTAGCTTGATAGAAGCTTCAATATTAAATTTAAACATAAATTTTGAAAAAACAATAATCATAAATTCTAAAATATACGGATATAAGAGAGAATTTGCTCAAGTTATTTTAAATCTTTTATCAAATGCAAAAGATGCCTTAGAAGAAAATAGTATACAAAACCCAAAAATAACTTTAAATATAGAAGAAATAAATAATAGTGTTGTAATTAGTATTAGTGATAATGCTAAAGGAATTCATAATGACATAATTAATCATATTTTTGAACCTTATTTTACAACTAAAGACAGTTTTAAAGGTACTGGTTTGGGATTATATATGAGTAAAATTATTATTGAAAAAAATATGCAAGGTAAACTAAGTGTTAAAAATGAAAAAGATGGCTCTAAATTTACTATTTCTTTAAAGGCTACATATGAAAAATAATTTAACTAATCAATTAAAAAACTATACAGTTCTTTATGTAGAAAATGAAGATTTAATAAGAAACTCAATTGCAAATACATTAAAGTATTATTTTAAAGAAGTATATGAAGCTATAAATGGTGAAGATGCTTATGATTTATATTTAGAATATAAACCAGATTTAATAATAAGTGATATACAAATGCCTAAAAAAAATGGTATAAAAATGGTTGAAGAAATTAGAGTTTTAGATAAAGACACTCTAATTCTTATAACTACTGCTTATTCTTCTGAAGAATATTTACTTCAATTAATAAACTTACATATAAATCACTATATTATAAAACCAGTAAATTCAAATAATTTATTAGAAGGAATAATTAAAGCTTTTGGAGATAAATTAGATAAAAAACTATATTTTACACCTTCTTTATATTTTGATATGAAAATATATAAATTGTTTTATAAAGGTATAGAAGTACTTTTACGAAAAAGAGATATTGACTTTTTGCTTCTTTTGCATAAAAATAAAAATCAAATTCTTACATATGCTTTAATTGAAGAAAATTTATGGAAAGATACTTCTATGAGTGCATCTGCTTTAAAAACATTTATCAAAGAATTTAGAAAAAGAATACCTATTGATATAATTTCAAATATTTATCAAATAGGATATAAATGTAAAAATTTATAAAATCCAAACTCACTACAAACTCACTTTTACATATTAAACTTTCTTATATCAAAAATAAAAAGGAGTTTATTATGATTAAAAAAAGTATATTATTTGTAGCTGTGAGTAGCTTAGTATTTGCAGGCAATATCAAGATGGATTTAAATGCAAAGTATGGTGCAAGTAATTTTCATACTAAAGGTGCTGTAAAATTTGCTGCTTTAGTGAAAAACTATTCAAAAGGAAGTGTAAATATTACTATTCATGCAGGATCTTCACTTGTAAAGGGGAATCCTTTAAAAGCAGTAAAAGATGGAACAGTTGCTATGACTGATATGTTTATTCCTTTTACTTCAGGAGGTGGCAAAGTATTTGGAATATCTGCTTTACCTTTTATAGCAAATTCTTATGATGATGCTTATAAACTATATCAAATATCAAAAAAAGCATATTCTAAGACAGCAAAAAAATGGAATCAAAAGTTCTTATATTCTGTTACTTGGCCAGCATCTGGATTTTATTCTAATAAAAAGATGACTTCAATTAGTGATTTTAAAGGTATAAAAACAAGAACTTATGATAAAAATTCAGCTTCATTTGTTAATCAAGCAGGTGGTAATGCTGTTGCACTTCCTTGGGGTGAAGTATATTCAGCTTTAAGAACAAATATGGTTAATTCTGTTGTAACATCTTCGTCTTCAGGAAAAGATGGAAAATTTTGGGAAGTATTAAGTCACTTTACTAAAATCAAATATGCTTATCCTTTACAAACTGTATCTATTAATTTAGATTATTGGAATATTTTAACCAAAGCTCAACAAAATGCAATATTAAAAGCTGCTAAAGAAATAGAAAAAATTCAATGGAAAGCCGTTAAATTAGAAGATAAAAATGCTCAAAAAATCATGAGTGAAAATGGAATGAAAATTAATGAAGCTAGTTCAAATTTGAAAAAAGAATTAGATAAAATTGCTTCTAATTTATTAGAAAAATATCTTGATGGTGCAAGCTTAGATATTAAGAGTATTTTTAAAGAATATAGAAAGTAAGATATGAAAACTTTATATTTATACATAAATAAATTCTCCTTATGGGGAGCTTATTTATCTGCTTTAATGATAATATCTTTAGTTTTATTAATCTTAAGTGAGATTTTTTTAAGACATTTTTTTGATATTTCTACAATGATTGCAGATGAATATAGTGGTTACTTGTATCTAGCTTCAATTTTTTTAGCTTTATCTTACACTTTTAAAGAAAATGCTCACATTAGAATTAATATTATTACTTCAAGGCTATCTTTAAAAACAAATAAAATAATTGATATTATTAGTGGATTTATAACAATATTTGTACTTTTATTTATATTGTATAGAACAGTTTTATTTACATATGATTCTTATGAATTAGAAATGTTATCAGAAGCAGTATCACAAACACCTTTATATTTAACACAAATAGCAATGCCTTTAGGAATTGCATTATTTATATTATCTGTTTTGGTATTTGTTATTAAAGGATTTTCAAATGATAAATGACCCATTAATATTAGCAGGTATAATTCTTATTGTAATGTTTTCATTTTTATTATCTTCTTTATGGATAAGCATATCATTGTTTGTAACCGGTATTGTAGGTATGTTAATATATGAACATAATTTACCACCTGTTATATCAATATATGATAAAATAGGAGATTTATTAGCTTCTTCTATTTATGATTCACTAAACTCTTGGTCATTAGCTGCTTTGCCTATGTTTATTTTAATGGGTGAAATATTATATAAAAGTTCAATCTCTACGAGACTTTTAAACG
Source organism: Arcobacter sp. (assembly GCA_016744485.1). Classification (GTDB taxonomy): domain Bacteria; phylum Campylobacterota; class Campylobacteria; order Campylobacterales; family Arcobacteraceae; genus BB30. The sequence goes on from JADGEG010000094.1 coordinate 7,645, forward strand.
GTTTAATGCCTTGGCTTACATTTATTCCTGGAAAATTATTACATGTAAATGTAGCAGCTTGTTCACTTTTTGCAGCTATATCT
>JADGEG010000095.1 GCA_016744485.1 Arcobacter sp.
TATCTCAAGTTTATTTATAATATTTTGAAAATTTAAATAAGTCATTTTTGTATCAAAAATATACTTAACATTAAGTTTGTTTGCTTTTTTAAAAAGTGCCTTAGTATTAGAAGCTCTTGAAAGGCCTAAACACATATAGTTAAAATCAACAGAATTTTTTTTACACAAAGTAGCTATTTGAGAAAAAGGAGTTCCAGAACTTGATTTTTTTGAATCTCTTAAGTCAAAATGTGCATCAAAATTAATTATTGCAATGTTTTTTTTATTTTCTAAAGAATTAAATAATCCTAAAAAACTTGCATATGCAAGTTCATGCCCTCCACCCACAATAATAGGAAAATGATTTTGATTTAGTAATGTTGTAATGTATAAAGCTATTGTTTCTTGAGATTTTTCAAGATTTTTACTTGCTACAATTTTACCTGCATCACAAAGTTGATAATTTTCTAAGTGATAAGCAAAATTTCCCATAGAGTTTTTTAATGAATCACATCCATATGCAGCTCCAATTCTTCCTTTATTTCTTTTAACTCCCTCATCACAATCAAATCCAAGTAAAGTAATAGCTTTTGCTTTTTTAAAAGGTGGCTTAATACATTTAATTTTTTGATGCCATCTTTTTCCTAATTTTTTATCTTCTTTATCAACTCTACCTTTCCATAAACTTTTATTTGGTTTGTTATACATTTACTTTTTCTCCTTGATATACAGAATAATTAAGTGCAGTAGGTCTAAAAGAACAAACTAAATCTCTGGTATGTTCAAGATCCCAAATACAAAAATCTGCATCAAATCCTACTTTTAATTCACCTTTACTATTTTGTAAACCAAGAGCTTGAGAAGCATATTTAGTTACTGCTAAAAATATCTCATTTACACTTAATGAAAATATTACTGCTGACATATTCATCATTAGTTGAAGTGAACACAGTGTTGATGTTCCTGGATTTAAATCACTTGCAATGGCTATTTTAACTTTGTATTTTCTAAAAAGATCAATTGGAGGCATTTTAGTTTCACGTAAAAAGTAATAAGCCCCTGGTAATAAAACAGCAATGGTATTACTTTTTGCCATTCTTTTAATATCTTCTTCTTGTATAAATTCTAAATGATCAACACTTAAAGCATTATATTTACAAGCAAGAGTAGTTGCACCCATTGAGCTAAACTGTTCAGCATGTAGCTTAACTCTAATACCTAAACTTTTGGCTTTTTTAAATACTTTTTCTACTTGATTGCACGAAAAAGCTAGATTTTCACAATAAGCATCTACTGCATTGATAAGCCCTGTTTTATGAACCTCATCAAACATAGTTTCACAAATATAATTAATATAAGACTCTGAATCATTTTTATACTCAGGAGGCACTGCATGTGCGGCTAAAAATGTTTTTTCTATATGTATAGGATAATTAACTTCTAGTTTTTTCATCACTTCTAACATTTTAATTTCACTTTTTGTATCTAAGCCATATCCTGTTTTAATTTCAATTGTTGTAACTCCTTCTTTGATTAAAGCTTTTAAGCGTTTTTCACTACTTTTATAAATTTTATCAAAGCTACTTTCTCTTAAGCTTGTAATAGAAGAGGTGATACCTCCCCCTTGTGCAGCAATTTGAGAATAAGTATAGCCCTTTAATCTTTTTTCAAATTCATCTGACCTACTTTTTGAATATACCAAATGTGTATGACAGTCTATTAATGAAGTAGAAATAAGTTTATTTTTTACATCTAATATTTCTTTACTTTTATATTTTGTAAAATTCTTCATTTTATCAATTTTTGATATTTTTTTATTTTTTATTCCTAAAAAACTATTTTCAAGTACTTCTATTTCATTCCATTTATTAATTATTGTAATTCTTGCATTTATCCAGACTTTATCAAAATCTTGCATTTAAAACTCACCTTTTTAATATTTTTTTCTTAATTGTATTGACAATTAACCTAATTGTGTATATAATTATAGCATAAGAATAATAAAAAGGTAAAATTATGAATAAAAAACGAATTATTAAATCTCCCATTGGTACAAAAATAACTGCAAAATCTTGGTTAAGTGAAGCTGCTTTAAGAATGTTAATGAATAATTTAGATGAAGAAGTAGCTGAAAGACCTGAAGATTTAGTTGTTTATGGTGGTATTGGAAAAGCTGCAAGAAATTGGGAATGTTTTGATAAAATTGTAGAAGTTTTAAAACGTCTTGAAAATAATGAAACACTATTAGTACAATCAGGTAAAGCAGTTGGAGTTTTTAAAACACATGAAAATGCACCTAGAGTTTTAATAGCTAATTCAAATATTGTTCCTTATAAAGCTAATTGGGAAACATTTAATGAGCTTGATAAAAAAGGTTTAATAATGTATGGACAAATGACAGCAGGTTCTTGGATATATATAGGCTCTCAAGGAATTGTTCAAGGAACATATGAAACTTTTGTTTCAATGGCTAAAAAGCATTTTGATGGTGACCTTTGTGGAAAATGGATCTTAACAGGAGGTCTTGGGGGAATGGGAGGAGCTCAACCACTTGCAGCCACTATGGCTGGAGCATCTATGTTAGCTATTGAGTGTGATGAAACTAGAATTGATAAAAGAATTGAAACTAAATATTGTGATTGTAAAGTTTATACTTTAAAAGATGCAATTAAGATTTTAAAAGATGCAAAAGAGAGAAAAAAAGCAGTTTCTATTGGACTTCTTGGAAATGCGGCAGAAATTTTTCCTCTTATTTTAAAAGGAGATTTTCTTCCTGATGCAGTAACTGATCAAACAAGTGCACATGATCCTTTAAACGGATACTTACCTATTGCTTGGAGTTTGCAAAAAGCAAAAGAGTTAAGAATTAGTAATCCATCTTTAGTTGTGAATGAAGCAAAAAAATCAATGGCACTTCAAGTAAAAGCAATGTTAGGCTTTTACAACAAGGGCATTCCTACATTTGATTATGGTAATAATATTAGACAAATGGCACTAGAAACTGGTATTAATAATGCTTTTGATTTTAAAGGTTTTGTTCCTTTATATATTAGAGATTTATTTTGTGAAGGTATTGGACCTTTTAGATGGGTGGCACTATCAGGAGATAAAGAAGATATTTATAAAACAGATGAGAAAATGAAAGAATTGTTTCCATATAATAAATCTTTACATACTTGGTTAGATGGAGCAAGAGAAAAAATAAGTTTTCAAGGTTTACCTGCACGAATTTGTTGGATTGGAGCAGGAGATAGGGCAAAAGCAGGTTTGGCATTTAATGAGATGGTTAAAAATGGGGAGCTAAAAGCCCCTATTGTAATAGGTCGAGATCATTTAGACTCAGGATCAGTAACATCTCCTAATAGAGAAACTGAAGATATGAAAGATGGCTCAGATGTAGTATCTGATTGGCCTTTATTAAACGCACTATTAAATACAGCAAGTGGAGCAACTTGGGTTTCTTTACATCACGGTGGTGGTGTTGGCATGGGATTTTCCCAACATGCAGGTATGGTAATAGTTGCAGATGGTACAGAAGAAGCCTCTAAGAGATTAAAAAATGTATTAACAAATGACCCTGCAACGGGAGTAATGCGACATGCCGATGCTGGATATGAGCTTTCAATAAATAAAGCAAAAGAGCAAAACTTAGATTTACCAATGATAAAGGATAATGAAGATGTTTAGTTTACATTTAGTTCCAGGAAAATTAAGTTTACAAGATTTAAGAAGAATTAAAGATGAAAAAACTTTTATAACATTAGATGAAGGTGCAAGTAACAAAATAAATAAAGCAAATGAAACTATATTAAATATTATAAAAGACGATAGAACAGTTTATGGTGTTAATACTGGCTTTGGACTTCTAGCTAATACAAAAATTGCTAAAGAAGATTTAGAAGACTTACAAAGACGAATTGTATTATCACATAGTGCAGGAATTGGAGAATATATTCCAAATGATAGTGTTCGTTTAATGATAACTTTGAAGATAAATTCTTTATCTTTAGCTTATTCAGGAATTAGATTAAAAGTAATACTTGCATTGATTAATCTTGTAAATAATGAAATTTATCCTTGTATTCCTAAAAAAGGATCAGTTGGAGCAAGTGGTGATTTAGCACCATTAGCACATATGAGTGCAATTTTATTAGGATATGGATATGTAAATTATAAAGGTGAAATTTTAAAAGCAAAAGATGGTCTTAAAAAAGTAGGAATGCAGCCTATTGTATTAGGTGCAAAAGAAGGATTAGCACTATTAAATGGAACACAACTATCAACTACTTTTTCACTTGAAGGTCTTTTTTATGCAGAAGATTTATTCTCAAGTGCTATTGTAATTGGTTCTATGTGTGTTGAAGCGGTTCTAGGTAGTAGGGCTCCTTTTGATGAGAGAGTTCATAAAATAAGAGGTCATCAAACACAAATAGATACAGCAAAAATGTATAGGGATCTATTAGAAGATACAAGTAAAATCTCACAATCACATAAAAATTGTACAAGAGTACAAGACCCATATTCAATTAGATGTCAACCTCAAGTTATGGGTGCTTGTTTAAGCCAGATACGAAATTCTGCACAAACTTTATTAACAGAAGCAAATGGGGTTACAGATAACCCCTTGATTTTTGTAGATGAACAAGATGTTATTTCAGGTGGAAATTTTCATGCAGAACCTATTGCATTTGCAAGTGATAATTTAGCATTAGCTATTAGTGAAATTGGAGCTTTAAGTGAGCGAAGAATGGCATTATTAGTAGATAAACATTTAAGCCAATTACCTCCTTTTTTAGTAAATAATGGTGGCATGAATTCAGGGTTTATGATAGCACAAGTAACCGCTGCAGCACTTGCTAGTGAAAATAAATCTTTAGCATATCCAAGTAGTGTTGATTCTTTACCAACATCAGCCAATCAAGAAGATCATGTATCAATGGCTACATACGCAGGAAGACGCCTTAAAGATATGGCAGAAAATACAGCTGGTATTTTAGGTATTGAATTACTTGCAACTGCACAAGGTATGGATTTTAGAGCACCAAACTTATCAACTGACAAAATTGAAGAAGCAAAAAAAATCATAAGAGAAAAAGTAGATTTTTATGATGAGGATAGATATTTTACAGATGATATTGAAGCTGCAATGAAAGTGGTTCAGTCTGGAATTTACAATAAATTTATAGATAAAAATTTAATACCTAGTTTTTAATTGTATATTTTAAATTTATTTACTAAAGATAGCTTTGTGCTATTTTTAGATAAACTTTTTAATATTTAGAAATTTTTAGGATTTAACTTGGCTATAAAACAAGCACTTTTTAAAAAAATAAAAGATTTTATTAAAAAAAAAATAGAAGAAGAAAAATATCTTCCAGATGAAAAAATTCCAACTGAAATGGAACTTTGTAAAATATTTAATACAAGTAGACCAACGGTTAATAAAGCCATTAGTGAACTTGTTCTTGAAGGCATAGTTGTAAGGTTTCCTAGAAGTGGTACTTTTGTGACTCATAAAAAAGCTCAAAGTTCAATTTTAAATTTGCAAAATATAGCTAATGAGGTAAAAAATAGAGGCAATATTTATACTAATGAGCTTTTATATTTAAAAGAAATCAAAGCTAATGAACAAGTTGCGAAGGTATTAAATGTAGTAAAAGATCAAAAAATATTTGCATCTAAAATGATTCACAAAGAAAACAATGTACCTGTTCGTTTTGATATACGATATATTAAACCCTCACTTGCACTTAAATATATAGATCAAGATTTTAAAAATATTACTCCTAGTGAATACCTGCAAAAAAATTGTCCTGTACAAAAAGTTGAAAATACTATAGAAGCTATTTTGGTTAATGAAGATATACAAAAAAATTTAGATATTACAAAATATGAACCTTGTTTATTGATTTCTCGTATAGTTATTTCAAAAGAAGAAATTTCTAGTTATTCTAAATTGTATTATCCAAGTTCACGATATAAATTAAATTCAACTTTTACATAAAAATAATACTCTTAATTAATACACTTTTTGATAAAATCTTTTATCATTTAAATAAAAATATGAAACAAAGAGGAAGTAAATGTTATTTTTATACAATAAAGACCATCACTTTAACTTAGCTAATATAGTTACATTCTTTAATATAACAGCAGGTGTTTTTGCAATATATTATATAACACACGGAGCATTTTTTGCAGCTGCACTTTTTGCATGGTTAGGTGGTGCTTTTGATATTATTGATGGAAAAATTGCAAGAAAATATAATTTGTCTACGCAGTTTGGTATTCAATTAGATTCTTTTGCTGATTTTTTATCTTTTGTAATTGTTCCTGTTATGTTTATATATTTTGCAATTATAGATGGTAAAGAATTGCTTCTTTTTACTCCTTTAGTAGTTTTTGCTTTTGTGTATTATATAATTTCAGGATTAAGAAGATTAATTCACTTTAATATAAACTCAGACATAGGGGAAGTTCAAAAATTCTTTGTAGGAATACCTACTCCATTGGGAGCTATTTTATTGTGGCTTATTTATTTAGTTTGGTTAACAAATATAATTAATGAAGAAGTTGTTTTAATATTTGTAATTCTAATCGCATATTTATTAAATTCTAAAATCAAAATACCCCATCCTTAGATGAGTATAATTACTGCTATTGATTTAGGTTCTAATTCTTTTAGAGTGTTAATTTATGATTGTATTAATAATAAAACTATAAATGAATATAGTGAAGTTGTTGGTTTAGCTGATGGTTTACATAAAACGAACATTATTTCTTCAAAAGCTTTACTAAGAGTTATAAAAGCTATAAAATATTCAAGTTCTAAACTTAATTTTAAAGCTAAAGATGCACTTTGTATTACAACTGCTGCTTTAAGAGTGGCTCAAAATAGCTCTTATATACTTGAAGAAATTAAAAAACAAACGGGTGCAGTATTTGAAGTAATAACAGCAAAACAAGAAGCTAGTTTAACACTATTAGCAGTAAAATTTGCCTTAAGAAGAGAAAAAATATCGTCAAATAAATTTATAAGTCTTGATATTGGAGGTGCTTCAACTGAGTTAATTATCAATCAAGAAAAATCATATGAAGTTCTAACTTGTGATTTTGGTATTGTAACTTTAGCTCAAACATATGAGTTCAAGACAAAACTAGATGAATATTTGCAAAAACAAAAAGTAAAAATTAAAACATTTATTAATAAAACAAAAATTAATTTAGAAGATTATATCTTTATATCAACAGCTGGTACACCTACAACAATAGCTGCCATTAAACATAAACAAGATATTTTTCATTATGATAAAATGTTAATTAATGGTACTGTTGTATGTGTAAAAGATTTGTATTCTTGTCTTGAAATATTACAAGATATATCTAATGAAATAACAAAAACATTAATAAAAAATAATAAAAAATATTTTATTGAAGTTGGAATTTATATATATAAAATATTTTTTGAGGCTTTAAATAAAAATAAAGCAATTGAACTAAGATTGCAATGTGTTGAAATTTCAAAAATATTATCAGGGTTAATAAAGTCGTTAATGTAAAAGACTGACTACTTATTCCTGACTACTTAATACTAAAATATGAGTAATATAGATTTTAAAATAGAAAACGGTGTAGGTATCATTACCTTTAATAGACCAGATAAATTTAACAGCTTTGTAAGACAAATGGCTTTTGATCTGCAAGCGCGTTTAGATG
>JADGEG010000096.1 GCA_016744485.1 Arcobacter sp.
AGCTAAATCTATATCTTTAAGTAATTATGGAATAACTGTAAAAGAAATATGTAAAATATTCAATAAATAAACAAGAACTGTTTATAAAATTATGCTATAGAAAAAGTTGAGTTAGCAGATGGACATTATTTAACTAATACAGATATAGAATATCTTATTCAAAACATGATCTCTTTTGCAAGTGAAAATGGTATTGATTTAACAAATAAAAATGAATTTATGAATATCTTTTCTAATTTTTGGAATTCCATATGATATAGTTTGAAAGCTATGTATATCAAAAAAAAATAATAAGAAACTATATAAAACTTTATAATTTTAAATATATGATCTAATAAACTTTAGAGTTTATTTTTTCTTAATTCTTTTAACATTGTATCGTAAATATTTGAATAGATAGAAATATTTTATAATTCAAAAAGAAGACATAGTTATTTAGGATATATAAGTACAAATGAATTTGAAAAAAGACAAGGTATTAATTGAATAAATAAATGTCTACTCTATATAGGCTTATTACACTATAGCACTTTTAATGACCCCTATACCAAATGGTGGATATATGGTTGAAGTTCTCATATGATTCTAATTTAGAGTATTTATTATCAATGGGAGTAAAAAGCATACCTGATATTATTCAAAGTAATCCAAAAGACATTGATAATTTTTTAAGTATAGTTTTATATTATATGTAATATTTTTTTCAAAAATTCTTCACTCATTAAATATTTATGAGTTATCTATGTATTTATTTGTTCAGACAACTAATAATTAATTGCTACTTTATAGTTTGGATCATCTTCTTCATAAGTACAAAAAGGACCTGCATTTTTAAGAATTTTTTTACAATCTTTACTTAAGTGTCTAACTTTTAATTTTTTATTAGCATCAAAATATTTTTTTGTAATTGTATCAATGGCTTCAACCCCTGATATATCCATAACTCTAGCACCTTTAAAATCAAGTATTACATATTTAGGATCTTTTTGTAAGTCAAATAATTCAAAAAATGATGTGGTTGAACCAAAAAACAAGGGCCCATCAAATTCATAAATTTTTGTATCTTCATTTTTATTATAAGTTCTTGCACTTACTTTTGAATGCTTCCAAGCAAACACAAGTGCTGAAATTATAATGCCTGTTATAACAGCAATAGCAAGGTCTGCATATATAGTAATTAGTGTTACAATAATTAAAACAAACCTATCATGATTTGGCATGAACCTAAATCTATTCGCACTTTCCCATTCAAAGGTTCCAATTGAAACCATAAACATAATACCAACTAATACAGCAAGTGGTATCATGGCAATATATTGAGGAAAAACGACTACAAAAGAAAGTAATAAGACTGAAGCCATAAGTGCTGAGAGTCTGCCTAAACCATTATTAGTAAAATTAATAATACTTTGACCAATCATAGCACAACCTGCCATACCTCCAAAAAAACCACAAGTTACATTACCAATACCTTGAGCTACACATTCTTGATTCCCACTACCTCTTTTCCCTCCCATTTCATCTAAAACAGAAAGAGTTAATAATGATTCAATTAAGCCAACAAGAGCTATTAAAACAGAGTAAGGAAGTATTAATAATATTGAATCAAAAGTAATATAGATAATAGGCATAGAAAAAGTAGGTAAAGTTCCTGAAATATTAGCTAAATCTCCAACTCTTTTCGTATCTAAATCAAAGAAAATCACCACAATAGAAATAACAATAATAGCAACAAGACCAGAAGGAATTATTTTACTAAGTTTAGGAAAAAACTTTACGATTAACATAGTACAAATGACTAATACATACATAATCCAATTTTCACCTTTAAAAAGTGGGAATTGAGCCATAGCTATTACAATAGCTAAACCATTAACAAAACCGTACATTGCTGGTTGTGGGACTAGTCTTATAAATTTACCTAATTTAAATATACCTACAAGTATTTGACATAATCCAGCCATAATAGTTGCAACTAATATGTATTGAAGAATATAAGAAGATAACTGTGAATTTAATACTAAATCATTTAATATTTGTGGTTCTAAAGATTCTTTAACTTTAATTCCAAGACTAACAAGTACAACAGCAACTGCTCCAGTGGCTCCTGATATCATCCCAGCTTTTCCACCAATAATAGCAGTTATAAAACCTAAAATAAAAGCAGTATATAAACCAACTAATGGAGAAACTCCTGCAATTATTGAGAATGCTATTGCTTCAGGTACTAATGCAACTGCAACAACTATACCAGATAATATATCATCTTTTGCACTTTTACCTATGAAAGTATTTTTTATATTTAACAAAATTTATTTCCTATTTTTAATAATTTGCGATTGTAACTAAAAGTCGATTAATTATCAGTTATATTCAACAATATATAAACTTAATTTAGGTATATTTTTGTTTAAAAAAAGATTTTAAGGATTCTTGTGAAAAAACAATATACTTTTTTATTTTTATTATTAGGATTAATATTACAAGCACAACAAATTAAATCAATCAAGTATGTTAATTTAACTAAAATTTCACAAAACATTGCAAATGAGCAATTAGGATATAAAGTTGGAGATGAACTTGATATAAATAAAATTAATACTTTTATAAAAAAATTCTATTCTTATAATTATTTTGATGATATTTCTGTTCTAAATGATAAAGGAAATATAAAAATTATCTTTAAAGAAAAACCATCAATTGCAAATGTCGAACTTTATGGTTATAAAACTAAAAAAGATGATATTAATAAAATAAAAAAAGAAATAGGTTTAATGAAAGGTTCAATGTATTCTTCAAAAAAAATTAAAGATGCAAAATCTCTTTTAGTAAAAAAACTTGAAAATGATGGTTTTATTAATTCAGTTGTTGAAGTAGACATTGAGTATCTAAATTCATCATCAGTATCAGTCATTTTTAGCGTTAATAAAGGCGATGAAATAACTATAAAAAAAGTAAATTATTATGGAGCTAAAGAATTTGAAAAAAGTGATTTTGAAAAAATAACATTTAACAAAGAAGAAGAATTTTTTCCTTGGTTTATAACTCAAAATGATGGTGAACTAAAAGCTGAACAGTTAAAATACGATGCTTCAAGAATAAAAGAGCTATATTTAGAAAATGGATACTTAGATATAGATGTCAAAGATCCTTTTTTAGAAGTTGACTTTTTATCAAATCAAGCTAATTTAGATTTTTATATTAATGAAGGACAACAATATACAACTAATTCTATTACTATTTATGTAAATTCAGAAATCATAGATGCAAAAGATTTATACTCACAATTGAAATTAAAAAAAAATAAAGTATTTAATATTAAAAAATTAAGACATGATGTCAATTTTATAAAAAAAGAAATTGCTAATTTATCTTATGCTTTTGCACAAATAAAATATGATATTAAAAAAGACTCTAAAAATGCAACAACAGATATAATACTTAATGTAATTCCTGGAAAGAAAATATTTATCAATGATGTAAAAATTTCAGGAAATAATAGAACATTAGATAAAGTAGTAAGAAGAAATGTATATTTAGCTCCAAAAGATAAGTTTAATTTGACAGACTTAAAAGACTCAATATCTAAGCTAAAAAGAACTGGTTTTTTTGAGAAGGTAAATATTAAAGAAGAAAGAATTTCAGATGATAAAATAAACTTAGATGTTAAAGTTCAAGAAGCAGCAACTGGAAATATTATACTTGGCGGAGGTTTTGGTTCTTATGATAAAGTCATGATAAGTGGTTCTGTGAAAGATAAAAATATTTTTGGTTCAGGATTAAACTTAGGTGTGTCTGCTGACTTATCAAAGCGAAAATCAAATTTTTCTATTTCACTTATAAATCCTGCTATTAATGATAGTTTGTATCATGGTAATTTTAGTATTAGTAATGATAAACAAGACATAAATAATAGTGTTTATGATCTTGAAAAGAAATCAAAAGGTTTTTCTATAGGTTTAGGAAAAGAATATTTTAGAAATTTAAAACTTGGTTTAACTTATAAATTAAATTCTACAAAAGAAAATTATGATTATGAAAGTGATTTTAAGAAAAAAACTGAAAAACAATATTATTCAAATACAAAATATGTATTAAGTAGTTTAACTCCATATTTAAATTTTAATAATACTGATGATTATTTTGTTCCACGAGATGGTATTACATCTGGTATGTCTATGGAATATGCAGGAATAGGAGGAGATTCAAAATTTATAAAAAGTTCGTTATATTTTAAATATTTTTACTCTTTAAACGATGATTATGAATTAGACTGGATTTTAAGATATAAAATTCAAGCAAAACATATAAAAGATAATGGACAAATACATCAAGGAGATTCTTTATATTTAGGAGGTGTGCGAAGTTTAAGAGGATATAAATCTTACGCTTTTGGTCCAAATAATGAAGATGGACAGATTGAAGACCCTTATAAATTTATGGCCGCAAGTTCTATTGAACTAAGTTTTCCTGTAAGTAATGCTATGAAGATGAGATGGGGAGTTTTTTATGATTATGGAATGACTGGTGAGAAATCATTTACTGATATTAAACGATCAAGTGCAGGAGCTTTATTTGAATGGATTTCACCTTTTGGACCTTTACAGTTAATTTTTGCAAATGCACTTGACAAAAAGAAAGGCGATGATACATCAAATTTTGAATTCTCTTTAGGGTCTAGTTTTTAATATGAATGCTTATAATTTTAATCAAAGATTAAGTAAAAAAAATGCTTTAGATTTAATACAAAATGCTTCTTTACTTGAATTAGGACAATTAGCAAGTAGAAAAAAAGACTTACTTCACCCTAAAAAAGTGACCACTTTTGTAGTTGATAGAAATATAAATTATACAAATATTTGTTGGGTAGATTGTAAATTTTGTGCATTCTATAGACACAAAAAAGATGAAGATGCTTATATTCTTACTTTTGAAGAAATAGATCAAAAAATTGAAGAGTTATTGAAAATTGGAGGTACTCAAATCTTAATGCAAGGAGGAGTGCATCCTAATTTAAAAATTGATTATTATGAAGGTTTAGTGGAACATATTCATAATAAATTTCCACAAATCACCTTGCATTCATTTTCAGCTATTGAGATTGTATATATTGCAAAAATATCAAAAATAACTATATTAGAAGTTCTTAAAAGATTACAATCTAAAGGTTTAAGCTCAATTCCCGGAGCTGGAGCTGAGATATTAAGCAATAGTGTAAGAGATATTATAGCACCTAAAAAAATGGATGCAAAAGAGTGGATTAATGTTCATAAATTAGCTCATTCAATTAATATGAAAACAACAGCTACTATGATGTTTGGAACTGTTGAAAGTAATGAAGATATTATTGAACATTTAGATATGTTAAGAGTATTACAAGATGAAACATCTGGATTTAGAGCATTTATTATGTGGTCATTTCAAAGTGAAAACACTAAATTAAAAAAAGAATTTCCTAATTTAGAAGTTCAATCATCAAATAGATATTTAAGATTATTAGCAATTGCTAGATTATATTTAGATAATTTTCAAAATATTCAAAGTTCATGGGTTACACAAGGAAGTTATATAGGTCAAATGGCATTAAAATTTGGTGCTAATGATTTAGGTAGTACTATGATGGAAGAAAATGTTGTATCAGCAGCAGGGGCAACAAACTGTATGAACCAAGATGAAATGATTGAGCTTATCAAAGATGTGGGTGAGTATCCTGCAAAGAGAAATACTGCTTATGAAATATTAGAAAGATATTAAAATGGTATTAAAAGTTAGATGAAAAAAATTATACTACATTTAATAATATTAATATTTATATTACAAGGAATTTTAGTGAGTAATACAATAAAATACATTACAGTTAATAATATAAAAGTACCTATTATCTTTGAAAAATATAATAGTTTGCCTATTTTAAATGTACAATTAGTTTTTAAAAACTCTGGATATATTCAAGATAAAGAACAAAGTGGCATTACATTTTTAAGTGCAAAATTACTAAATGAAGGAACTAAAAAGTTAGGTTCATTTAAATTTGCTCAACAATTAGAAGAAAATGCAATTTCTCTTAGTTCTCATACAGGATTTGAAACATTTGTTATAGAATTATCTTCTTTAAAAGATGTGCATAGTATTGCTTTAGATTTATTAAAACAATTATTGCAAGACCCAAACTATAATGAACAAACTTTGGAAAAATTAAAAACCATGCAAATAGGTCATTTAAAACGTAAAGAAAATGATTATGATTTTATTGCAAATAGTTTATTAAAAAAGCTTGTTTTTAAAAATACTGCATTAGAGAATTCAAGTTTAGGAACAATTGATTCAATTTCTAAAATTAAACTAAATGATATAAAAACTTCTATAAATAAAATTTTAAATTTAAATAATCTAATTGTAGTTGTAGGTGGAGATTTTAATTTTGAAGAAATAGAAGAAAAACTACAAACTCTTTTATCTAGCTTAACAATAAGTAAACAAGAAATATTACAAAATATTAAATTAAATAATAAAACTGAAGAAAAAGCCATATTAAAAGACACTAAGCAAGCATATATTTATTTTGCTAGTCCTTTTGATACAAAAGTTAATGATGAAGATTTATATATGGCAAAAGTGGCTTCTTTTATATTAGGAGGAAGTGGTTTTGGCTCAAGGCTTATGGAAGAAATACGTGTTAAAAGAGGTTTGGCATATTCTGCATATGCTTCAATATCAACTAATAAATCACATTCTTATTTTACAGGACATTTACAAACTAAAATTAAAAATACAAATGAGGCTAAAGAACTTGTTGTAAGTATCGTAAAAGAATTTGTAAAAAGTGGTGTAAGTAAAGATGAACTAAAAGCTGCAAAAAAATTCTTAGTAGGAAGCGAACCTTTGCGAGTAGAAACTCTATCACAAAGATTAAATAGAGCACTTACATTGTTTTATCGTGGTTTAGAACAAGATTATCCTAAGAGTGAATTAGAAAAAATTGAAAATTTAAAATTAAAAAATTTGAATACATATATTAAATCTCACACAGAGATTAATAACTTATCATTTGCAATAGTAAGGAAATAATGTGTTAAGATTTGCACCAAGTCCAACAGGTGATATGCACATTGGTAATTTAAGAGTTGCTATTTTTAATTATATTTTATCTAAACAATTAAATGAAAAACTAATAATTAGAATAGAAGATACAGATAAAAAAAGAAATATAAAAAATAAAGATAAAGAAATCTTAGAAATTCTTGATTTATTTTCTATTGAATATGATAGAGTAATTTATCAAAGTGAGTCATTAAAATATCATCAAAAACTTGCCATGCAATTAGTCTCTACAAAAAAATCATTTTCGTGTTTTTGTGGTGATGATAAGCTTGATGAATTAAGACAAATAGCAAAAAATAAAAAAAAACCATTTCGCTATGATGGTTTTTGTCAAAACTTATCTAATGAAGTAGTTTTAGAAGTGAATGCACCTTTTAGCATTCGAGTAAATCAGCCCCAATTTAATATTAAATTTACTGATTTATTAAAAGGTGATTTTGATTATAAACCTTTTGATATAGATTCTTTTATTATCCTAAGGCATGATAAAACTCCTACATATAACTATGCTTGTGCTATTGATGATATGTTATTAGATATTTCAACAGTTATAAGAGGAGAAGATCATTTATC
>JADGEG010000097.1 GCA_016744485.1 Arcobacter sp.
TTATCAAGTATTTGTATATATATTAAATCGTCTATATTATTATCATTTAATAAATAAGATACCCCAATTAAAGATGAATAATTAACCCAATTATAAGAAGCATCAGAACCTAAAAGTTTTAAATTTTCTAATAAAACACTATCAATATCTGATATTGAATTAGCAACTATAAAATTTTTCCTATCTTTTTTTTGTGTTAATTTTATTAATAAGGGTGTATAGTTTAGTTGGGTTGATAAAATTACATAAGGATATATTTCAAAAGCAGTTAATTGTGATAAAATCATAGATGTTTGAATAATAGGAGTATTTAAAACCAAGGTACTAGAAAAATTTTTTCTATCTTCTACTAGGTTTTTAAAATTATTATTTTTCATTTTTACAGTTTTTATCTTTAAAATAGGAGAAAAAATATTTTTATAATAATTCTTTAGTTTATTTCCTATAAATGAGGGATAATAAAACATAGTATTCTTATCATTAGTAAAATGTTTTAATAAAGTTAATTGTTCAATATAAGAAATACCTCCAAAAATAAAATTATCATTATTCGTAATAATTTCTTGTTTATTTATTAGAGGAAAATAAATATCAAGTTCTTTAGTATTTTTAGATAACTTAAGTTCAGTAAAACCTTTTTTTGTAAACAAGGCTATAACTTTACTTATATTTTGTTTTTTGATTAAAGCTAATTTATTTTCTATATTAATATTACTTTCATCAATAGTATCAAATGTATACATTTTAAATTTTTGATTTTTATGTAATAAATATGCACTTATTGTATTAATTGTTGACTTAGCATATTTACCTATTCTATGTGAGGGATACATAATAGCTATTGTATTATGATTTAATACTTTTTCTTGTATTTTTTCATTGCTTATTTCAATGCTATGTTCCAATTCTATTTTTGTTTTATTTTGTCTTTGTATTTTTTTTTCATTTGTATGATTTGTTTGTATATTTTGAACTTTGTTTTCAAAATTAATAATTTCTTTACTAGTACATCCTACAAATAATATTATACAAATAAAAATAAAAATTAAATATTTCATGTTTTTCCCAATATATGTTTTACTTTTAATAAATCTTGATATGATTCTTGTTTAGAAGAAGGGTTTCTTAATAAAAATTTTTGTTCTTGTGTTATGAATGTTTTATAGCCATTGAATAATAATATTTGACCAATATTTTGTTGAAATGAACTAGAATCTTTATATAAATATGAGTATACTTTTTCACCTAATAATACAATAACTTTAGGATTTATTAATTCTATTTGTTTATAAAGATATGCACTACAGGTATTAAAATAAGAATTAATCGTACTATTATTATCAATACATTTGATAGTATTTGTTATATATATATCATTCGTCGATAAATTTAGAATATCTTTTATGGTAGTTTTTAATAATTCACCACTTTGTTCTAAATAAAATTTACCCATTTTATCTTCACTATAATTTGGCTGTTCTTGAATAATCATTAAAGAAGCATTCATATTACCTTGACCAAAGAGTACATTTTTTCTAGTTTTTGATAAATTACATAAATAACAATTATTTACAAGAGAATTTAAAGAATTCATTGAGTTGGATAAATATACATTATTGATTTTAGTTTGAGAAAAGTTTATATTATTATGGTAAGAATACCCAAAAGATTTTAAAAAATGTAAATTATATAATAAATTATTCTTTAACATCAAGGATTGTACAACAATATTACTTTTACTTTTATAAAATATAAAATAAAAATATTTATTTAAAAGATTGGGCTAAATTACCTATAATTAATGCCCATCCATCAATAATAATAAAAAAAATCAATTTAATAGGTAATGAAATCATAACAGGTGGCAACATCATCATACCTAAAGACATAAGAATAGAAGCTATAATAATATCAATGACCAAAAAAGGTAAAAAAATTAAAAAACCTATTTCAAAGGCCGTTTTTAGTTCACTAATCATAAAAGCAGGAACAAGTAAAGTAAGTGCAATATCATCTATATTTTTTGGATTTTCTTCTTTTTTAATTCTATAAAAAAGTGCTAGATCCTTTTCTCTTGTATTTTTAATCATGAAATCTTTAAAGGGTTTTATTCCTTTTTCAAAGGCTACAGTATAAGAAATTTTCTTATCCATATAAGGTATTATTCCTTCATCCCAAGATTTTTTTGCATAAGGTTCCATAATAAAAATTGTTAAAATCAAAGATAATGAAATGATAATCTGATTTGGTGGAGTTTGTTGTAAACCCATAGCTTGTCTTAGAAGTGAAAATACAATCATCAATCTTGTAAAACTAGTAATCATTAACAATAAACTTGGTGCTAGTACTAAAAGAGTTAATATTATAAGGATATTAATAGTTTTAACAAACTGTTCAGGTTCTTCAAGTGCAGAGACAGACAAGTTAATCATAGGTGCTTCATCTGCTCCATAAAGTGCTATTGAAAAAATTATTAAACTTAAAATTAGTTTCAATAAAAATCCTTAAATAAAATTAATAGCAATGATAACAAAAATATGATTAAAGATATTATATATTCTGATTTTACAATAGACATATTGATAATACCCAAAAGAGTAAATTTATTTTTAAAGTTTAAAAAGGATATAATCTTATTTAATATTTAATATTTAATATAAAGGAAAATTATGCCAATAGCAACTATCAATATCTTAGAAGGTAGAAATGATGAACAAAAAGAAAATTTAATTATAAGTGTGACTGAGGCTATAAGTAAGTCTATTAGTTCCCCTAAGGAAAATATTAGAATCATAATTAATGAAATGCCAAAACAACATTTTGCAATTGCAGGACAAAGTGTGAAAAAGTCTCAAAAGAAGAAATAATAGAGAGTGTAAAATAACTGTGTAAACCTAAAAAATTGAATATTTGGTAAACTACCAAATATGACAGATAAAATAGGATTTACATATGAGTTTAATAAACCATGAAGAATTAATAAAACAATTAGCATTAGGAGAAGTTATTAAAAAGAAACTAGTGGGTTTACACAGTTATTTTTACACTCTCAATTTTATACCTTTGATATCAAAATTAGAAACATCTACAGGATAAAGTGCAGAACTAAACATCCCAAGAAATAAAAATATTAAAATTTTATTTACACTTAACATAATCAACTTTCATTTTTGTATTTCTTATAAGCTTTATTCTCTGCTTCACCTTTGTTGTTTGCAACAACTTTTATAAAACCTTTATAGTCGCCACCTACATATCTTGAACACTCGTACTTCATTGAAGCATTTATCATACTTGATAAAGTTACCAATGCAGTTAATTCTAAAATTATTCTCTTCATTGAGAAGCCCCGAAAGTTAACTAACTATAAATATAGCTGTGGTCAATTTTCTTTGAATACTGAGCATAAAGCCTGAGTTAAGCGACAAGGAGATTTGATATAGTAAAAATTCAACTTTCATTTAACTAATTTCTATAGACACAAGCCTAGTATTTTCGGAGTATAGCCTTGTTCGATTTCTACGATTTGTTAGTCTTTTAGTTAGTATTATTTTAAAATAACAGTTTTATCCAATATTATATTATAGAACTACAATACAATTATATTAAATTAAACTCAAGGAGACATAATGATTTTATTAAATAAATCATCTATTAGTAAATGTGTAAATAATATTAAATTTGCAACACTAGGTCCAAATGGTACAAGTAGTGAATTTGTTACTAAACAGTTATTTAAACATATTCAATGTGACTTATCAAATATTGAGCTTTTTGATACTTATGAAAAAGCTTTAGATAATGTTAAAAATGGCATTTCAAATTCTCTTTTAGTTGCTAATACTTATCATGGTATTAATAACTTTTATATGGATAGTGATATAGAACTGATAGCTACATTTATAGAAAATACTCCACAGTATGGTATAGTTTCATAATATGATTATGATATCTCATTTATCAATGATAAAAGCATCATTAAGATTGCTTCCCATCATGCACCCACAAAAAAGTTAGACAATTACAACAGCAGTATTTTTAAAGATAAAAAATTTGAAGTTACTCTTTATGATTCCACAAGTGCTGCTACAAAAAGTGTCAAAGATGGTGTGTTTGATTTGTGTCTTACAAATGCACAAGCTGTAGATATGTATGGTTTAAAATTTGTATCAAATCTTACAAATATATCTATGGTTTGGAGTATATTTGGTAAATCTGATATGTTGGCAAGTTTTGCATTGATCAAAACAATATAAATTTAAAAAAGAAAAATAAAATAAAATGTCTAATATTAATAGATGAAAGTTTTCCTTTAGGGCTTATTGCAAATAGTGCAAGTGTGTTATCTTTTTTTTTAGGTAAAAAAGTGGATGGTTTAATTGGATATGATTTAGAAGATATTCAAAATAGGATACATACGGGTATTACAACTATGCCAATACCTATTTAAAAAAGTAATGTTCCACAATTAAAAGAGCTTAGAGCGACTTTGTTTGATGAAAAATATCAGGAGTGTTTGGTTATAGACTTTACAAATGCTGCACAATCAACAAAAACTTACAAGGATTATTCTAATGCTATTAGTTCCATGTCTTTGGATCAATTATAGTATTTAGGTATTGCTATTTATGAACCTAAAAAACTTGTAAATAAGTTAGTTGGTAGTATAGGATTATTAAGATGAATGCAAATATGATATGTATCCAAGCAAAATCATTTATGATGGGTAAAGACAACTTCAATTAATAAAACTGAAATAGAAGATTGGACATATACTACGAGAGGTGGTTTTAAGTATAAACTGCAAAAAAATAGATGGGTAAAAATTGGTATCAATAATTCTACATTAGCTAGAAAATGGAAAGAAGCAGGATTTAGACCTTATAAAGATAAAGAAGTTGCTATTATAAAATCACTAAATAAAGCAAATATTTCAGTAGATAAATGTGATAAGTATTCACAGGTTATTGATAAATATTATGATAAACTCTCATCTTGTAAAAAAACATATTTACAAATTATTGAAATTGTGAATAAATATGGAATGGTATCATCAGAAGAATTTAAAATGATACTAAATGGTAATCAAAAAAATAAAAGAATAAACCAAAAAAATAAATATTGGGCTAATATTGGTGTTGACAATATTAAAGAAATAAAAAGTTGGCAAAAATTAAATTTTAAAATGACTAATAGTATGTATCGTAGAGAAGATAGTAAAATTATTAAAAAACTAATAGTAGCAGGACTTAATGCAAGATAATTTAAAGAATGGACTGATTTACATAATTCAGAAAGAGCTAGTTTAAAAGTTGATTATAATGACAGAAATAATATTCCTACTATTATAAAATGGATAAATAATGGCATTAAACTAGATGAAGCTAAAAAATGGAATGAAGTAAAAATAAAAATTGATGATATATTAAAATGGAAAAGAGTAAATATTTTAAGACCAACAAAAGCAAAATATTTAATGGATAATTTAATAACAATTATTGATATAAAAGAAGCTAAATTAAATAATATCCCTATTGAAGAAGTTGTAAAATGGAAAAGTCTTAAAATTATTTCATCTATTGCAAAAATAATAAAATTAAAAGAAGTCGGATATAGTAAACCTGATGAATTTAAAAAAGTTTGTAGCAAAGTTATAACTAATACAAACTTTATGTATAACAAGGAATCTAAACATAATAATTATTGGTTCAGTGGTTCATTTAAAGTTAGTGAAATAAAATCAAATAATAAAATAGAAGTTTTAGTGCCAATTATTGGGATTAAAAAAGTTAATACAATTTCTGGTAAAGATTTTGATTTAAAAGTTGAAAACACTATAATTGAAGCAAATGATAAATTAAATAAATATTTTAAAGATAATAAATTTATTAGTGGAATATTTAAAATTAGAAATGGTACATTTTTATCATACTTGGAGAGAATATCGTACTAGTAATACAGTTGTTATTATGTATATAATTGAAGTATGAACTATTATACTAAGCACTATTATATTTTAATATAAAGAAACCATTTTAATTATTTTTGGATAGAATGTATTATGCTAAAGGCTTTGTTTTATTATTACTTTATTACGAGTCAAATACTATGTAAAGTATAAATAAAACTAATGGAGCATTAGGGCTTTAAAATGGAACAATTAAAAAAAACAATAATAGATAATTTATACAAATCAAATTTTTATAAAGCGTTTTAAAATATACAAGAATTAGAAGATACAGCAGGACAAATAGAAGAAGTTTGTATCTTTTATTATTTCTTATATGACTTAATGGAATGGATGAGTAGTCATAAAAAAGATAAAAACAATACAAATCAACTTTTAATAAAGAGTATCATATATTTTATAAAGCAAAATTATCATACATAAACAA
Organism: Arcobacter sp.; assembly: GCA_016744485.1. Lineage (GTDB taxonomy): Bacteria > Campylobacterota > Campylobacteria > Campylobacterales > Arcobacteraceae > BB30. The sequence goes on from JADGEG010000097.1 coordinate 6,396, forward strand.
AGATTATGATGAGAGTATTAATCAACTCAATGGTATTTTTGATTTATTACATAGTTATCATAATGACTTAAAAAGAGATATTTATTTATTGTATATATCTAATTATCATAAAAAAACTATTTATTTTTTAACCTTGAAATATAATAATATCTTAAAAGATAAAGATTTTGAATTTAATTATTATGTATTAAATTATAGTCATTATTCAATTTATAGAGAACTTGAGAAATATATAAAAAAACTAAACATAGAATACAATAATAAGTATTTTAAAATAACAAATAGATATAAAGAATGGGTTTATAATAAGTGCATTTCATTACATCAGAAACTATATTATAAAATTAAAAAAATTAATTTTGAATTAACATAAGATAATCAACTTTATTATTTATCTTTTTTTACAGATAATGCTTCATCTAATCAAAGAATTGTGATTTTTAAAAAAAGACTTGAAGAAGATTTTGAAAATCCATATTACCATTTAGAACTTGGTAAATTATATTATTACAAAAAGAATGCAACTAGTCAAGATTATATAGAAGCATCTAAATATTTTAAAAAATCTATAAATTTAGCACAAAACTATTTTATAAATCTTAATGGTGAACCTGAACTTTTATTGGTTAAGATAAATCAAAGTACAAAAAAAGAAAATAAACAGTTGTTTGATAATAGTATGAAAAACTATATTTTTCATAATTCATATGAAAAGAATACTAGTACCATATTTTTTAATCAAATTTTATATAAGTATCAACATTTTTCTATGAATACCTTATCAAGTTTAGCGAATGATTATTTATATTTTTCAAGTCCAGATAAGTTAAATGACCCATTTGATGTTGCATCTGAATCATTAGAAAATCAATTTAATAATTTAGAGATAAATAAAATCAATTTTAAAACTTGTTCTTTATCACAAAATAGGAATAACAAGTTAATGTGGTCACACTATACCGATGAACATACTGGATTATGTGTTGGTTATAAAATATTATATCTTCCAAGCTATGTAGGAAAATATGAAGTTGAATATAAAAATGTAAATTTAGATGAAAAAGATATTTTTAAAAGTATTATAGATTATTGGACAGTTAAATCTGAAGATTGGGAGTATGAACAAGAAGTTAGACTTTTACATTATGGAACAAAAGAGACAATAAAATACACTTTTGATTTTGAAAAAGCTTTTAAAGATAATGGGCATCTCTAAAAACTACAGCTAACCAAGTCAAAACCATAATTTAGATAAAATAAGTACTATATAT
>JADGEG010000098.1 GCA_016744485.1 Arcobacter sp.
TATTTTAAAATCAAATGATATTAAAATATCTATAGATGGAAAAGGACAAGCTACTGATAATATTTGTATAAAAAGATTCTAGCGAAGTATAAAATATGAAGAAATCTATCTAAATGATTATAAAAGTATGAGTGAATTAAGATACTCTATCGATAATTATATGAAGAAATATAATAATAGAAGATTACATTCTACTCTTTAAAATAAAACTCCAAATGAGATTTATTTTAAAGCTATTAATAATTTAAATCATAATAGTGATAAATTGTTACAAAAAGTATCGTAGGTTAGTGGAATAAGAAAATTGAATTAGGTGGTCTTGACAAAGAGGGACATTATAGTTTTTAAATTTATATTATATAAAAATATTTTGAATAAAAGTTAGATTCTTCAATATGCCTGAACTTTATTAAATATTCAGTGTTTTCATAAGTATTTTGATCAAAGTCAACATATTTAAGTGAATTACTTAATCTTTTTAATGCATAAAAGAAAGCTGCATATAAGATATATTTTCTTAAAAAATCAATAGTAATACTCAAATTTGAATAAGTATTATATACATCTAAAAGTTTTTGTACAAGTTTGAAATCAAGAATTTCATTTTTAAAACACCAACTATTTATAATAATAGCAATATCAAAATATCTGTTACTTTTACATGCTTGAGATAAATCAAAAACTCCTGTTAAAATATCTTTATTAAATTTTGTATTATCAGGAAATAAATCACCATGAATAATACAATTATTTTCAAAATAAATATTATGAACTTTTAAATTATAATCTAATAAATCACATTTTAATTTTTCTGAAATATCTTTATGATGTATTATATTTTTAAGATAAGTTTTTAATACTTGTGAAATATGTATAGTCTTATTTGATAAGATAATATTTTTTGATTTTTGATGAAAAATACTAATAAATTTGGCTATTTGTACGATATGTGAAGACTCTATTAATATAGGTGAGCTTCCTTTAATATATGAATATAATGCAAAAACTTTTGAATTATGCATTTTAATATTGTTATAATTTGTATAAGGTTTAGCTAAAGGAAGGCAAGACAAAGCATTAAGTAAAACTATTTCATTTTGCACTTCACATTTTGATGATTTTTCGTATAATTTAAATATATATTTTGTATTATATTTATCTATTCCTACATAAGTAGTATCACTGATTCCATCTTTTGTTTCAAATATATTTTCAAATACTATATTATAATCTTTAATTATATTATTAATTTGTCTCTTAGAAAGTTTTACTTTTATTCCCAAAACAAACCTTATTTTTTATACTAGACACATTAAGATTTTAAAAGTTTAAAACCTTCTTGTAAGTCTAGAGTTTTTTCATAAAATGCTTTCCCCACAATCATACCTGCGATATTACCATTTTCTTTGCATCTTTTAACATCATGGATATCTTTAACTCCACCTGATGCAATAGTATCAATACCAGATGCAAGTGCAATTTCTTGTGTAAATTCAACATTTACACCACATAACATACCATCTTTACTAATATCTGTACAAATAATAGCTTGTACTCCTGCATTTGCAAACTCTTTGGCTAAAGATGTAGCTTTTATATTTGAAACTTCTGCCCAACCTTCAACTGCTACCATTCCATTAAGTGCATCAATGCCTACTGCAATAGGATACTTTTTTGCCATATCTTTGACAAATTTTGGATTTTTAAGTGCAATTGAGCCTAAGATTACTCTTGATACTCCTAAGCTGATATACATTTTAATAGTTTCTTCATCTCTTATTCCACCACCTATTTGAATCTTTAAATTACAGTTTTGAATGATTTGTTTGATTGTTTCTAAATTTTCTGGTTTTCCAGAAAATGCTGCATTTAAATCAACTATATGAAGCCATGTACTTCCTGCTTCTTCAAATTCTTTAGCAAGCTTCAAAGGCTCATGTGAATAAATTTTTGCACTATTCATTAGACCTTTATTAAGTCTTACTGCTTTTGCATCTTTTAAATCAATGGCTGGTAGAATCGTCATCGTTTTATACCCTTATTTTAGATTTATGAAATTTTTTAATATTTGTAAGCCATTATTATGAGATTTTTCTGGATGTGGCTGAAAACCATATATATTATCTTTTTGTACTGCACTTGTAAATTCATATCCATAGTTTGTACTACCTATTATATTATTGTTAGTAGTTTTTACATGATAAGAATGTACAAAATATAAATAAGGATTTTGTAAACCATCAAATAAAGTGTGATTATCATGTGTATTAATCGTATTCCATCCTACATGGGGAATTCTTGTATTACTTTGCATCTTAGATTTATCAAATTTAATAATATCTCCATTTATTAAACCAAGACCTTTATGCTTTCCAAACTCACTTGAGTTATCAAAAAGTAATTGCATTCCAAGACAAATACCTATCATATTTTTACCACTTAAAGCATATTGCATTATAGAATCTTTCATACCAGTTTGTATTAAAGATTGCATTGCAACACTAAAAGCTCCAACTCCTGGTAATATAATTCTGTCAAATAATTTTAATTTTTCTGGATCTTTTACTATGTATACTTTTTCACCTAAAAAATCACAAGCATTATAAACACTAGCTATATTGCCAATATTATAATCTATAACAGCAGTCAATTTTTAATCTTTTGCATTAGATTTTAATTTTTCTAAAAAAATTAATAAATTTTTTGTATGAAGCTTATTAAGATGTAAGAATAAAAAAACAACAACAACAACATTAAAATGTATCATAGCTTGTGATAAAGTGAAAAAAAACAATAAAATAGCAGCTATAGTTATAAAAATAGGATAAACCAACTTTGTTATTGCCTCACTTTTAATTAGTTCAGCCTTATAATCATATATATTTTGAATAATAAAATCTTTATCATCTGATTTTAGTGTTTTATTAGTTTTCATTTGTTCTAAAGTTTTTAATATATCTATATTTTGCTTATACTGATAAAACTTATATCCCATAGCAACAAGTATTATGATGGATAAAGAAACCGATATAAGCTCTAAAGGTACTTTTATATCTTCCATATATTTCCTTATGTAAAAAACGATTATATCATAAGTGCTTAAAACCATTGTTAAGTATAAGTGGTATATTAAGATTTTTAAAATTAAATTACATATCTAATAAAATCTTAATATCTTTTTTGTAAGAATATATTTTTTATAATAACAAATCTCAATACAAAGCACTACTAATATGATAGAAATAAATAAAATTGAAAATGCACTACAAGGTTTACGCAAACAGTTGATTAATCATGATTTATATACAAACATTAAATCAATAGAAGATATTCAGATTTTTATGCAAATTCATATCTTTGCCGTTTGGGATTTTATGTCTTTATTAAAAGCTTTACAAAATGAGTTAACCAACACTTCTATTCCTTGGACACCAACAGGAGATAAATTAACTAGAAGACTAGTAAATGAAATTGTCTTATGTGAAGAAAGTGATTATAATGAAAATAATGAACCTGCTAGTCATTTTGAGATGTATATTGATGCAATGAAGCAAATAAATGCAGATACTGCTAAAATAGAGAATTTTATCTCATCTTTACAAAAACAAATAGATTATAAGAGTGCATTTGATGTTCTAGATTTTCGTCATGATATAAAAAATGACATAAAAGATTTTATTGATTTTACTTTTGACATTATTAAGACAAAAAAAGTTCATATAATTGCTTCTGTTTTTACTTTTGGACGGGAGAATTTAATACCTTCAATGTTTATAAAAATTGTAAGAAGGTTTAATACTCAAAACAATTCTAATTTAAGCAAGTTTGTTTATTATTTAGATAGACATATACAAGTTGATGAAGAAGAACATGGTCCAATGGCATTAAATATGATTAGACAATTATGTGGAAATGATTCTTTAAAATGGCTAGAAGCACAAGATGTATGTGTTATAGCATTGGAAAAACGAATAAAATTATGGGATAGTATAAATAAAGAAATACTAGCTAACAATACATAAGATACAAAGTTACTGTATAAATTAGCTAAAAAGGTCTTAGATTATTCTCTTCTTAATAGTATATACTTTTTATTGGTCTGAATAAATAAAAGAGTACATCACATATATGAAACTTGATGTTATAAAGTAAGTTAATAATATCTTTCATAAATTTACTTATATATTATTTCATAATTGGATCTATTCCAAAAAATCCAGGGTAAAAAGCTAAGATACATAATACAATAATTTGAATTGCTATAAAAGGCAATACTCCTTTATATATTTGAGTGGTTCTAACTGATACCGGGGCGACTCCTTTTAAATAAAATAAAGAAAAGCCAAAAGGTGGAGTTAAAAACGAAGTCTGTAAGTTCATGGCAATTAATATTGCAAACCAAACTGGACTTATTCCTAAAGCTTCAGAAATTGGTACTAAAATAGGAACAATAATATATGAAATTTCGACAAAATCAATAAAAAAACCAAGTACTAAAATAGCTAACATTGTAAAAATTATGAAAGCCCATCTATCATCACCTGGAAGATTTGTCATAAAATGTTCAACAATTTCTTCTCCTCCTGTATATGAAAAGACCATAGAAAAAGCTGTTGCTCCTATTAAGATAGCAAATACCATTGAAGTTATTTTTACAGATTCTAAAGCTGCTTGTTTAATCATATCAATTGAAAAAGTTTTATATAATAAAGCAAGTCCAATTGCTCCAATACAACCAACAGCTGAAGATTCAGTTGGAGTTGCAATTCCTGCAAATATAGAGCCAAGTACCATAATTATTAATGATAATGAAGGAATAATATCAATTAAAGCTCTTATGATTTGTTGTTTTTTATTGCCACGACTAAGGTTAGCTGGAATAGCTGGTGCCATATTTGGATTAAAATAAGCAATAAGTAAAATAAAAATTATATAAGCAGCTACTAACGTAAGACCAGGACCAATAGCAGCTGTAAATAGATCTCCTACGGGAACTTGAAAAACATCTCCTAGAATAATTAATACAATTGAAGGTGGTATAATTTGTCCTAAAGTTCCAGAGGCACAGATAGTTCCTGTTGCTAATTGTGTATTATATTTATACTTTAACATAACAGGCAAGGAAATAACTCCCATAGCAACCACACTAGCACCTACAACACCTGTTGATGCTGCTAGAAGTGATCCTACAAGAACCGTTGAAATGGCAACTCCTCCTCGTATTTCACCAAATAAAAAGCCCATTGATTCTAATAGTTTTTCAGCGAGTCCTGTTTTTTGTAAAATAATACCCATAAAAATAAACATAGGAATTGCCATTAAAATAGTATTTTGCATAATTGAATATATTCTATAAGGCATATAATCAAACATAGATATACCTTCAATCACACCATTTATAATACCACCGTCTAAACCAACTTCAACAATTCCTGCAATTATTCCAAATAAAACTGAAACAGCTGCAAAGGTAAATGCAACAGGAAATCCAAATAAAAGCATAAATAATGCTACAAAAAACATAATTATACCAATCATTTTAATTTTCCTTTTTCATTTGTATCAATAATAGGATGATTATATCCATCTAATTCACTCTTTAAACTATTGATTTCATTTTGTAAATTATTCTCTTCTAAGTTATGAATTTCTTTATAAACAATTAAGTTTTTAATAAAATAACCACATGAAGTAATAATTAGCATAAAAAAAGATAATGGTATTAAGGCTTTTATAATCCATCTATAAGGTAAACCACCTGGATCACCACTTTGTTCCATAGATGTATATGCTTCAAGTGCATTATGAATTGAACTTGTTGCAATTAACAAAGAAATTGGAAGAATAAATAAAACTACACCTATCATATTTATCATGGCTTTTTTTCTTTTGGATAATTTATCATAAATTAAATCAACTCTAACATGTCCATCTTCTTTTAATGTATATGAGATTCCTAATAAAATTACAACTGAAAAAAGATGCCACTCCATTTCTTGCATGGCAATTGAACCAGATTTAAAAAAGTATCGCATTACTACATCATATGCAACATTTAATATCATTAAAACAATTGCAAGAGCTGTAATAGTTCCAATAATATCTGCAAATTTATTAAAACCTTTTTCAAGCTTTAAAAGCATAAAAATCCTTTTGATTATTTAAATAACTAAGCTAAAAATAAGAGTATTATTTTTAGCTAAATTATTTGTGAGCAAATCCCCAAAGGGGAGATTTTATTAAAATATTATAAATTATCTTTTAAATAAAGGTAATCAGACATTTTTGTCCACTCTCTTACTTCTTTTTGAAAAGATGCTTGTGAATCTAAAATTTCTTTTAATAAGGGTTTGTTTTTAGTTTTTTCAACTAATAACTCTTTATTTGCTTTTTTCATAGCAGCCATTACAGATGTAGGAAAACTTTTAACTTTAATATTTGGATAATCTTTTATCATTTTAGACCATGCCTTTGCTGACATTTGATAGTTTTGAATATACATATCATATGCAGAAACTCTTATTGCTATTTTTAATATTTGTTGTAAGTCAGTTGGTAATTTGTTAAATTTCTTTTTATTAACTAAGAATTGCAATTCAGTTGCTGGTTCGTGCCAACCTGTATAATAATAAGGTGCAATTTTATGAAATCCCATTTTAATATCCATACCAGGTCCAACCCATTCTAGTGCATCAATAGTACCTCTTTCAAGAGAAGTATAAAGTTCACCTGGAGCAATATTTGTTACAGTAAGTCCTAATTTAGCCATAACTTCACCAGCAAATCCTGGGATTCTCATTTTAAGACCTTTTAAATCATCTACAGATTTAATTTCTTTTCTAAACCATCCACCCATTTGATTACCTGTGTTTCCACCAGGAAAAGATAAGACTTTATGTTTAGAGTATGCTTTTTGCATAAGTTCCATTCCATTACCATAATAAAACCATGCATATTGCTCAGGTGCAGTCATACCAAAGGGCATACTTGTAAAAGGTAATAAGTTGATATCTTTACCCTTCCAGTAGTAAGATGCACTATGACCCATATCATATTGTCCCCCTTTAACCATATCTAAAATACCAAAAGCACTTTTATGCTTATTGGAAGCATCAACTCTAATGATTAATCTACCATTTGACATTTCTTTTACAAGTTTTGCCATATTTTTTGGTGCATCTATAAATGGTGACAAAGTTGGTCCCCAAGTTGTTGCTAATTTCCATTTATATACCTTATCTTTTGCTAAAGATACAGTACTAAGACCAGCCAACATTGCTGTTGCTACTAAAAGTTTAGTTGTTTTACCAAACATTTTCATGAAATCTCCTTTTTATTGTTTCAAATAAATATTAACATATACAAATGATAATGATATGAGATTTTTAAAGATAATTATTTTTCTAAGTTGTTAAAAACATATCCAATATCGATAATAGTTTTTATATAATCATTAGCAATAATTTTTCTTAAACGTCTAATTAGGCTTCTAATTGATTCTAAAGAGGCAAAAGAGTTTTCCCAAACATAATTTTCAATTTCTTGATATGAAATAACTTGATTTTTTTTACTTAAAAATAAATTTAATAAAAGCTTTTCTTTTTTTGTTAGTCTAAACTCTTTATTC
>JADGEG010000259.1 GCA_016744485.1 Arcobacter sp.
CTTTTTCTTTTACCTAAAGGTGCAGAAGATTTTGCTAACTCATTTATTTTATCATCTACTTCTTCATCTTTTACAACTTGTTTAATAACATCAGGTATTAAAGTTTTATAATCTCCTAAATTAATTTTTGGTTTACAAGAAACTTTTATTTCAATTTCAATATCACCATTTTCTTTTTTATCAAATTTAGAAACTGTTGGTTCACCTATCATACTATCTTGTTTAATATCTAATTCTTTTAAAGAATCATCTAATATTTTTTTTATAGCATCATTTTGAGCATCTTCAGTTAACTGTTTTGAATATCTTTGTTTTACTACAGAAACTGGCACTTTACCTTTTCTAAAACCTTGAATACCAAGTGTTTTTGCTGTTTGCTTCGCAACTTTATCTAAGTTTTTATCAATAATTTCTTTAGATAAAATACCTTTTATACAAACTAAATAATTTAAAATTTTGGATATCAAATTTTTTAAATATTTTATTTTTTTTACATTTTTTTATTTTATTTTTCTATAAACTTAATATTTAAAAGGATTATTATGAAAAAAATTATTATGTTGTGTGTGTTTATTAGTTTAGCTTTTGCGACAAAATATCAAGATACTGATAAGAAGTATACTAAAGAAACAAAGCAATTAAAACAAACATATTATACAGACGATAATATCAGTTTACACTCTCCTGCTTTTTCTAAGCCTTGGTCTAATAAATCAAAGTTTACATCTTATGATGAAATGATTGAATTTATAAGCAATATTTCTAAAACAAACTCTTGGGCTAATTTAAAGTTTTTTGGTAGATCACAAGAAAATCAAAAAATACCATATTTATTTTTAAGTAATAATACAAATGATAAAAATAAAATAAGAATTTGGCTACAAGGTGGGATACACGGTAATGAACCAGCTGGAGCTGAAGGAATGTTAGCTTTATTAGGACAAATGAATAAAAATAAAAAACAAATAAATAATTGGTTAGAAAAAGCAAATATCATATTAGTTCCAAGATTTAATATTGACGGAACTAAATATTTTCAAAGACGAAGTGCTAGGAATATTGATTTTAATAGAGATCATGTAAAACTTCAAGTTCCTGAAATGAAAATAATAAAAAAAGTTTTTAATAAGTTTGCTCCTCATGTTGTTGTAGATAATCATGAATATACTACATATAGAAAAGAGTTGAAAAAATTAGGAAAAAAAGGATTTGCAGTTCCTTATGATGCTTTATATGCAAGTGCTAGAAATCTTAACTTAGATGTAAAAATTAGAAACTTAGCAAATGAGTTAGTAATAAACGATATAAAAAAAGTTTTAGATAAAAATAAGTTAAGCCATCAAGTTTATGGAACATATAAGTATAAAAATAAAAAGATAACTGGTTTAGAAGGTGGAACGGTAGCACGAATTGGTAGAAATGCAGCAGGTCTTAGTAATGCCATATCTATTTTATTAGAAACTAGAGGTGTAGCAATTGGTAAACAAAATTTTCCAAGAAGAGTTTTTACCCAAGTACTTATGAATGAATCAATTTTAAATACTGCTGTTAATAATAAAGAATTAATTACTAGTACTATTAATGAAGCTGTTAAAAAATTAATAAATGATGGTAAAAACTCTACAAATAATATCATTGTTAAAAGCACAAGAAAAGTTGGTAAAAAAGATTTTAAATTTATAGAAATCAAAGATAGTAAAGTAATCGATGTCAATATAGATTATAAATATTCATCTCAAGAAATACCAACACTTGTACGAAAAAGACCAAAAGCTTATATCATACCAGCATCTTTTTCTTATGTAAGTGATTTAATAAAAAACTTAGGACTTAAAGTTAAAATCTTAAAACAAGAACAAACTTTAAATGTTGAAGCTTTTAAAATTATATCAA
>JADGEG010000099.1 GCA_016744485.1 Arcobacter sp.
GCAGTTAATATTAATTCATTATCTTTAGCTTTTAGTAAAATACCTTTTAGAATAGGAATAGTAGTTCTGTTAGTTACAGCTTTTGAAACTGTATTTATAGCTTTAGTTAAAATCTGTTGATTACAGGTAAATTTCATGTGCCGGCACTATAAATGACTTCAAAAATAAAAGTATGAATAATGATTTTAAAATATAAAGTTCAAAATGATATGAAAAAAGCTTATATTGAACAAATGTTAATGTGGTTAGTTATTTTTATGGCTTTTGTATGGACATTTATATTTATAATTGATTATGGAAGTATTTTAAGAATTAAGGATAATTTAGATGATATAAGTGAATATGCATCTTATTCCCAAGCAAAAGGTCTTTCTCAAGATAAGATCATAACTGGAATAAATAAACTTTCAAGAGGTATAGAACCAGTTATTTCTAGTAACTATAATTGTGTTGATTCAACAACAGTTGAAAATCATCAGGTTACTTTTAATATTATAAGTTCTAATACATTCAAAGGTAATATTTTACATAAAGATGGAATAACTATTCAAAGTTCAAAAACAAAATTTAACCCTATGGAAAAATTTAATACTACATGTACATTAAATGTGAAATTAAAATAAAAGGAAAGATATGAAAAAAATGAAAACTATACTTATATTATTTTTAAATTTAGTAATGTTTGTTGAATTATTAAATGCTACAAATATTATCGTAAAACAAAAAGATTTTGAAAATAAAACAGTTTATATGGATGTGAATACATATAAAGTATTAGAATTTAAAAAAAGAATAAAAGATGTACAAGTTACCAATAGTGATAACATCATTTTGGAATTTATGGATAATGATACTTTACCTTTACAAAGTGTAAAAGTATTTGCAAGACAAACTAGTAATGAAAGTGCTATTATAACTTTTACTGATAATTCATTTCTTAGTGTAAAATTTAATATTATTCCTAATTTATCAAATTTAATAAATCTTGCAAAAAAGAAATATCCAAAATTAAATGTAGAACAAATTAATGATACAATATTTTTAAAAGGTAGTGTAGAAAATGAAAAAGATATAAAACTAATCTTTGACATGTTTGAAAAATCTGCAATTGATGCAGAAAAAGTTATAGTTAATTTGTTATCAACTTCAAATCCAAAAATGATTAGAATAAAATTATACGCTATTGAAATTGAAAAAGGCAAAGATATTGATTTAAAAAATAACTGGTTTATGTCTCGTAAAAACTACAGAGACTTTAATGGTTCAAATTATCCTATAAATAATTATCCCACACCTTATAGAGAAGCTACTAGGTATTATACAAATCAAGATGGTGATAGAACAAAAGAGACTTACGATCAATCTTTAGTGAATGACCCTTCAAGCTTTTATAAAGTTGATAATCAGCGAATTGCTCCAGTTGAAGATGCTATAGATGATTTAATGAAAAATGCGGTAAGTTTAACAGGTGGTTTAACAGCAGCAGCAAATTTTTTAGGAAAATATTTTAATGCAGGTCTTACTATTAATTATCTGGCAAAAGAAGGTGTTGCAAATATATTGGATGAAACAACTTTAATAACCTTAGAAAATAAAGAAGCAGTTTTTCATGCAGGAGGAACAGTTTATATTAAAGTAACTAAAAGAGATAGTGATGGAGTCACAACAGAACTTGAACCTCTTGATTATGGTTTAAAATTAACTATATCAGCAAAAGAAGTAATGGATAATGAATTTATCAGTTTGACTACGCATGTTACATCAAGGGAACTAGACTGGGGGAACAAAGTAGATGGTATACCTGGATTTAAAGATAAATCAGTTAAAACATCTGTTATTATAAAAAATACCTCTACAGTTATCTTAGGTGGTTTAATAAACTCAAGAAATAGTAATGCTGATAGTAAGGTGCCTTTATTAGGGGATGTTCCGCTTCTTGGTTTTTTATTCAAAAGTAATGCGACAAAAGATACTAAAAAAGAGCTTGTATTTTTTATAACTCCTGAGATTGTTAATGCTAGTAATAATGACCAAAAAGACCTTTTAGAAAAAAATAAAAAAACGATGCTCAAAAAAACATATAAGAACGATAAAGAGATGTATTTAGATGCATTTAACTTAAATTTTAAGAAGAAAAAAGATAATGCTTCACTACAAACTACTAAATAGCCACTAGTAAGTAAAATAGTCTAGACTATTTTACTTACTAACTGAGATGCTAAAAGACCTAAAGACTCTTCTACTTTTTTAGTATCACCATGTTGTATAAATATATCATCATATTCAAAAGATATTAAATTTATAAAAATATTTTCTTCATTTAAAAACTCTAAAATAGCAGATCCAACTCCACCTTGTTTTTGTGAATCAGAAAAAACATACCATTTGTCATGTTTTTTTACTAAACTTTTCAAAATATCTTTATCTAATGGTTTTACAAAACGCAAATCTAATATTGTAATATTCTCACTATGTAATTTTTCAGTTTCACAAGCACGTCTAACTCCTGCTCCATATCCAATAAATAGTTTTTTAGAATTTCCTATTTTTAAAATTTGAGCTTTTCCTAAAATAAATTTTTCATTTTTATATTCTAAATTTTCAAAAGAACCTCTTGGATAACGAAAAGCACACGGTGAGCTTAGAGTATATGAAAAATTTATAATATCTATTAATGTTTGTTCATCACGAGGTGCCATTAAAATCATATTTGGTAAATATCTTAAAAAACTTATATCAAAAGCTCCTTGATGTGTTTCGCCATCATTTCCTACAATTCCAGCTCTATCAATTGCAAACACAACTGCTAAGTTCATCAAACAAACATCATGAATAATTTGATCAAAACCTCTTTGAAGAAAGGTAGAATATATAGTAATATAAGCTTTAAAACCTTCTTTTGCCATAGCTGCCATTGATGTTACTGCATGTTGTTCTGCAATTGATACATCCCAAAATCTATTTGGAAATTGTTTCATTAATTTATTAATACCTGTACCACTTGGCATGGCTGCAGTTACTCCTACTACATTATCATGTTTTAAAGCTAAAGAACTTAAAGCATCTGAAAATATAGCAGTTGCACTTTTAGTGGAACTTTTTTTTATAAATTCACCTGTTTTAACATCAAAAGGACCAACACCATGCCAGTGTTCATGATGACCTTCAGCTATTTTATAACCTTTTCCTTTTACTGTTCTTGCATGAACAATTACAGGTTTTCCTAAGTTTTTAGCTAATTGTAAAGTGTCTATTATTTCAGACAAATTATGTCCATCAATTGGTCCTATATAATCTATTCCCATTTCTTCAAATAAAATACCTGGAGTTATAAGCTTTAATGCTTCTTCCATTCTTTTAGCTAAATACATAGTACCTTCTGGCATATTATTTGTTATAAATTTATCAACTTTTCCTTTAAAACCCTGATAAAACTTACCAGCTAATAATTTTGATAAATATTTTGATATAGCTCCTATTGGTTTAGCTATACTCATTTCATTATCATTTAAAATAATAACAACAGGTAGTTTTATATCTCCTAATTCATTTAAAGCTTCATAAACCATACCAGCACTCATAGAACCATCACCTATCATAACAACAGGAATTCTACCTTCACCTTTTAATTTAATAGCTTTAGCAGCTCCAAGTGCAAGTGAAATTGAAGTTGAACTATGTCCTGCTATAAAATAATCAGCTTTATTTTCTTTTGGTTTTGTAAAACCAGAGAGTCCTTTAAATTGTCTAATTGTTTCAAATTCATTCCATCTATCATTTATAAGTTTATGAGCATAACACTGATGAGAAACATCATAAATAAAAGGATCTTTTTTAACATCAAATACTTTGTGCATAGCAACACTTAGCTCAACAGCTCCAAGAGTAGATGAAAAATGTCCACCGTTTCTTGATATTACATCAATAATTCTATTTCTAATATTTTGACAAACAACTTCTAATTCATCAAGAGTTTTATTTTTAATTTCCATAATACTTCTTAAAATTTATTTTAATTTTTCTAATACTTCATCAAGAATTTTAAATACTATTGTATTTTGTTTTTTTGAACCAATTGTTATTCTAATGGCATTTAAACCATAAGATGCTAGATTTCGAACTATTATACCTCGTTTTAATAAAGCTTCGACAATATCACTTGAACTAAATAACTCATCAAGCTTAATACTTATAAAGTTTGTATAAGAAGGAATATAATCAAAATCTTTTTTCTTTGCATATTCTTCATATCTTTTCATTTCTTTAAAGTTTTTTTCAATACATTTTTGTACAAATTCTTTGTCTTTTAATGCTTCAATGCAAGCTGCTAAAGATAAAGTTGTTATATTAAAAGGAGGTCGTAATTTAAATAATGTTTCAATAATATTTTTTTGTGCAATACCATAACCAATTCTCATACCCCCTAATGCATAAGCTTTTGAAAATGTTCCTAAATATATACAGTTATTGTATTTATTTATTAAATCACTAGGAATAATCTCTTTTTTTTTATCTTTAAAAGAAGCATATTCTTGATAAGCCCCATCAATAACAACTAAAGTATTTTTATTGATTTCATCTAAAAAAGCATAAACATCATCTTTATTTAAACACTCTCCCAAAGGATTATTAGGTAAACATAAAAAAATAATATCAGCACCATGTTTTTTATACATAGATAAAAATTGTTCTAAATTATGCTCATCATCTTTAGTTTTAAGTATGGTTGCTCCTGCTTGTTTTCCATAGATTTCATACATGGCAAAAGTAGTTTTACTCATAAGAATTTTTGAGTTTTGTGTACATTTAGCTTTTATACAAAAATCTAAAATCTGATCACTTCCTGAACCAATTATTATATTTTCATTTTGTACATGAAATTTATTTGCTAAAGCTTCTTTTAATTCATACATTGAATCATCAGGATATATATACATACTACTTACTAATTTTTTAATTTTTTCCTTTACTTTAGGAGATGTACCATAAGGATTTTCATTTGAAGCTAATTTGATTATATCTTTTAGAGCAACTCCATATTCACGAACTAAAAGTTCAATTGGTTTACCTGCCTCATATACTTTACAAGCATCTAATACTTTATTAAATTTCATAATTTTCCTTAAATATCTTCAATTTCTTTTACATAAGAACCTAGAAACTTAATTGAAGTTTTATGTTTTTGAAAAATTGTTTTAATATTTTCATCATCTTTATGTCCATTAAAATCTATAAAAAAAATTGAATCACCTTCAACAATATGTGATTTAATTTTAGTTAAATTTACTCCTGCTTTATCAAAATCACTTAAAAATTCCACCAAAGCTCCTGAAGTATTTGACATTTTTACTAAAATAGATGTTTTATCATGTCCTGAACTAGTATTTTGAAAATCACTTATTATAAAAAATCTAGTTTTATTGTTATCTTTATCTTCAATATCTTCAAATAAAATAGGAAGATTATACATTTTTGCACCTACATGAGAACAAATAGCGGCACAATTTGGCTCTTTTAATGCTAATTTAGCTGCTTTTGTCGTTGACTCTATTGGAATTAATTCTACTTCATCTAAACCAAAATTTTCTAAAAATTTTCTACATTGATCAAAAGCTATATCTTTAGAATAAATTCTTTTAATATCCCCTACTTTATCACAAGTACTAGCTAGTGTATGATGAATATCAAGTACAACTTCAGCAATGATTTTTAAGTTATAATGACTCAAGCAAGAAATTGTATCAGAAACAATTCCATTTGATGAATTTTCAATAGGAACTACACCAAATTTTGCTTTTTTATTATTTACTTCTGCAAAAATTCCTGTTATTGAAGAAATAGAAATATATGAACTCATAGCACCAAATCTACTTTCAGCTGCTTGATGAGTAAATGAACCATCAGGACCTAAAAAAGCAATATTTTCAGGTAATTCTAGATTTCTTGAAATTGCAAAAATTTCTTGAAATAAAGCTTCAATAGCTACTTTATTTAATTTTCCATCATTTAAAGAAATAAGCCTATTTATAATAGCTTTTTCCCTCTCAGGTCTGTAAATTGAACCACCACTATTTGCTTTTAAAATACCTATTTCATGAACAACATTCATTCTTTTATTAAGAAGTTTTAATAAATCATTATCAATTAAATCTAATTTTTTTCTTAAGTTGTTTAATCCATCTTCATTCATACTTTACCTTTTGTATTCAAAGTTTTTTATTTTATTTTTCTAAAAACTTTTCTTCTAAAGCAATTAGATCCTCAAATGTTTCTCTTTGTCTAATTAATCTATGCTTTTCATTTTCAATAGCTATTTCAGCTACTCTTGGTCTTGTATTATAATTTGAACTCATGGTAAAACAATATGCACCTGCACCATAAATTGCAACTAAATCATTATGTTCACTTGAGGGAAGCTTTATATTTTTTGCAAAAAAATCACCACTTTCACAAATTGGACCTACTAAATTACAATCACTAATTTCTTTATTGTCATTTAAAAGTTCAACCTTATGATAAGCATTATATAAAGCAGGTCTAAGTAAATCATTCATAGCTCCATCAACTATTACAAATCTTTTACTTTCATTTATTTTTTCATATAAAACTTTTGTTATAAAAACTCCACAATCCCCAACTAAAAATCTTCCTGGTTCACAAACAATAGTTACATCAAGTCCATATAATTCTTTTAAAATCATTTGAGCATATTCTTGTGTATCAATTAAAGTTTCATTATCATAAATAATACCCAAACCACCACCAACATCAAAAAATGAAATGTCAATTTTAATAGCTTTTAAATTTTTAAGTAAAGATGCAAGAATAGAAATAGCCTCAGTAAGTGGCTCTAATTGTGTTAATTGTGAACCTATGTGACAATGAATTCCTACAGGGTCTAAATTTTGTGAATTTTTACATTTTATATACATTCGTTTAGCTGTATTTATATCAACACCAAATTTATTTTCATGTAAACCAGTTGAAATATAAGGATGAGTTTTTGCATCAATATTTGGATTAACTCGTATTGAAATTCTTACTATTTTATTAAGCTCTTTTGCAATATGTTCAATTCTTTCTAATTCAGCTTCACTTTCAACATTTATCATCAAAATATTAAGTTCTAAGGCTTGTTTAATTTCTAAATCAATTTTTCCAACACCTGAGAAAATAATTTTATAAGCAGGAATACCTACTTTTAAAGCACGTTTAACTTCTCCAATAGAAACACAATCAGCTCCTGAACCTTGCTTTGCTAAATGTTTAATAAGAGATAAATTAGAATTAGCCTTAAGTGCATATGCGATTAATGACTTTCTTGCTTTAAAAGATTCTTTTAATTCATCAAATTGTTTTGTAATATAATCAAAATCATACACATAATAAGGTGTTTGATATTTATTTGCTAATTCTTTAAAATTGATTGACATTATTT
>JADGEG010000100.1 GCA_016744485.1 Arcobacter sp.
AAGTAAGCATAAGAAAAAAATTTCTACAAAAAGAGCAAGAAAAACTAAGAGTTTTTGAACTATTAACAAAAGAAGATTTTTTGCCTCTAAAAGATTTCTCCATAAAAATTGATTGTTTTAATTATGAACGTCTAACTAGTCTCTACCCTTATTTTTCTGAAATATTTACAGGATTAGTAAAAAACTCATGTGATGAAAAAGAATATTTAATTGACATACGCCATATTAATACAGTAAGTGCATCAAAAAGTTTATCTTGGGGTTTCTCTTTTGAAAATCTATTTTCTTGGGGAAAATTTATGATTCAAGAAATTGAATTACATAAAAAAGATGTATCTTACGATGGCTATGATAAGTGTATAAAGTATGTAACTAGAGATGGCAAAGATGATGTTTTTAATATATCATACTCCCTATGGGAGAATACTTTATGCTGGAGCAACAGTGGAAACTCTCATCATTTTGGTGTAGCTGTTTTTTATGCAAACAATATTAATGTATCTAAAAAAATTAAAGTCAAAATAGACAAAAAGGAGATAGATGAGGAAATAGCAAATAGCTTTCTTGAAAAATACTATATGTTTTTAGCTCATTCTAATCTTTCTGCTCTTTTATATAAAATTAATAAAGATATGAATTATACCAAAGAAGATAACTTTTTTATGTTTCAAAAAGACAATTCAGAGACTCAAGAGATTGTGGATTTTCTCAAATGCTACGATAGGAAGTATGTGTTTAATTTTCATGATTATCTGCAAGAGTGTGTTAAAAAACAAAAGGCTATAAAAGCTAATATGCAAACTGAAATCTTAAAAGCTTCAAAAGACAGAGGAATTATAAACCCAAAGACAAATAAAAATGTTAATAAACTAAATTTTTTGAGTCTTCTTAATTAATTTATAATATAACAAATAATAAAAATTTTAGTTAATTAAATCTATTATTTCCACATTCTCTCATAATAAGTAAAATCTTGTCTTCTGATCTCTTTTATTCTAGAAAAATCAGGATGCAAAGGGTTGATTAAATAATTAATTTCCATATCCATTACTGCTGATGGTAAAGCTAAAACAGCACTGTCTTGTTTTGCAGTCCAGTCAGTTCCAATTGATTGACAAATAGCACTAGTGGGATTAATTTTCCATGTTTTTGGAAGCTTAGAAATATCATACACTTCAATTATTTCATTAGGAATTTCTATTTCAATAATAATATGCTGGATAAATTTTGATGAAACACCCATGTGAATAAAACTTTCTATTGCAGCAAGGGATGGCGAAGCACTTGTGTAAACAATTTTGGTTCCTTTGTGATTCCATCTCCCTCCATATAATTTTGCTCCTTCACCATCAAAGGCAGTACTAGCAAATTTTGGTTTAACTATTCTGTAGGCATGTGGCATTAACTATAAACACCATAATTAATACGTCCAAGTAGATCACTAACAACTTGAACTCCAGCACTTGTTGATAATAACTGATAAGGAATTCTGCCTCCCAATGCTGGTTGTTTTTCATTGAGCCAATTTAATGCACCTTCTTTATTTCCTATTGCCTCTTCTGCTTCAATAGTTATTTTTGCTAAAACATAAGCACGATTACTCTCTATAGAGTTAAAACGACTGTTTCTTCTTCTGAATGTTTTTGGAGTAATTGACATGAATTCTGCCATTTTTAAATCATTTATACCACTATATTTTTGAAATTTATGTACTGCTTGATAAGGGATGCCTTCTTCAATAATATCAGCAAAATCAAGCTCAGTGGAAATTTCATGTTTAAGTGTTTTATTACCTCCAAAAATTCTTGCTACGCTTCTTTCATACATATAAAATTCCTTTCAATTAGGTATAACTACCTATTTGCTTAGGTCATTATACCATAAAAAATGACTTCTTAGCGAGAGCTTGGTTTATACCCTTTCTGTCTACTTTTAGTAAAAAAGGGCATAAATTAAGATTAAATTAACTGTGGCGCAAAAATAGTGAAGATAATTTTTTAAATTTTACTTTCAAGTTGATGGATAAATGTACTGAGTAGATTTTTGCTTTTGTAATCTAAATAATAGCCCATTAAATAATCAACGGTTTCAATTTCATTATTAATAATTTGCTCAATTTTGTCATTATCCTTTAAACTTGAAGCAAATTTTATTGCTTTAATAGTTAATAATTTTAAACCATAAGCATCTTGTTCTACACCCATTAGTTTTGCATTGTAACAGTTTTCTAAATATGTTAATTCTATAGGTGTATCTTTATACTCAATATATTTTTTATTTTGCTGGACAGGTAAATTATCCTTAGAATTTTTAATATCATTTTCAACTTTTTCAATAATTTGATGCCATCCTATAAGCTCCTCTACTAAAAGTTCTAATTTTGTAGATTTTGTATCACAGTATCGATTGCTTACTTCTTTTTCTTTAGTGTGCTCCTTTGATAATCTAACAAATGAAGCCATTGTCATATTTGCCATATGAATTATTCCATTTAGGAATATTTTACCTGTAACAAAATAGCTACAAAGTGAACATCTTCTTTCTCGTCCTTCAGGACATTGAACTCCAGGGCAAATACCACTAATCATAGGGAACCAAGATGATGGATGTTTCAATGATGCTAAATCAGTCCCTAAGCCTATTTCAATATCATTTAAAGTTGTTGCTTTTCTTTTCATAGAAAACAGCCCGTTTTCAGTGAATGCTCTTTTTATATCTTTAGGGTCTTTGGTGTTATAATTTGAAGGTATTTCATTGAAAATAAAGTTTTCGATGTTGTTAACTATACTTTCTGGTTGATCAAATCTTAATTTTTCAACAGCACTTTGCAATATTTCTTTTTTCTCTTCTTGTGTAAATTTTGTATATACGTTAACTATCATATTATAATCAACATGTCCTGTTAACATAAGAAGTACATTTAAATTTACTCCTGCTTGTAAGTACCTTGTAATGCCTGTCACTCTAATAGAATGAATATCGTAGGATACTTTTATCTCATTCATTAAATATGTATCATTAGCTTGATTTAATTCATCAATTGTTTCAAAAAATTTACTTTCATCTTTTTTCCATGCAATTTTTACTTTATGCTTAATTATATTTTCAGCATATGCTTTATCCATTTCAATTTGATATGTGCATAATAGTTTTGTTAAATAAACTCTATGTTGATAGGCTGTTATTGGTTGTAATGAATTTGGTATTAAAAATAGAGGCTCAATATCTTCCCATGGTGTGTTATCCTCATTATTATATTTATATTTTGGCAAATTTGGAAAATACTCTTTGTTCCATTTTAGGTAATCATTTAAAATATTTAGTTCATTCCA
This sequence comes from Arcobacter sp., assembly GCA_016744485.1. Lineage (GTDB taxonomy): Bacteria > Campylobacterota > Campylobacteria > Campylobacterales > Arcobacteraceae > BB30. The sequence continues at coordinate 3,333 of JADGEG010000100.1, forward strand.
TACATTTGGGATTTCTTGTAACTCTTTTCTGTTAACATTTTTATCTGTATTGATTATAAACCTATCTATACCACTATCATTTAAAACTAATGATTTATTTCTACATAAATGTCTCAATTGTCCACCTCTAATTGGTATATTTAAGTGCATAAGTAACATAAGTGGCTGTACAGGATAAATCTCTTTATGTTCCCACCAGAATAAACTTGCTTTATTTGGCAGCCATACTGTACTAGGTTTAGGTGGGCGTTGCGTTAATATCTCTTTTAAGTCATTAACCATATTTTGAGGCATGGCATTTCTTGGTGTGATTGTCCTTCTATTCATCCTTCTTTTAGGGATATGTTTTTTAGCAAATGACGTCATTAAACCACAAAATTCAAGAAACTTTTTTATAATATTAATTGTTTCAAATATAGTCCCCTCTGTCAATTGCATTATTTGCAAATACAGAAAGAAATTTTTCCCATTATTTGTATCAAAAAGCTTATTAACACTGTCTTCATTGAATTTTTCAAGTGCTTCTTGCTCTTTTATAATATAACGAAGTAAATGATTGATTGAGACCATATATTTTTTTCTAGTGGCTGTTTTCATACCATCAGCATGTAGCCTTTTTAAATATAGGTTTGCATCTGTTTTAAGATCAAATAATTTATGAGGTTCATCTATGCTTAACCATTCAAACGGATCATTTTTTATAGCATAGGTATTTGTTTGAGTATTCACTCTAATTGAGTTTATAAAGTTTGTTGGTGTATCAATATTCATATTCCCATTTTCTATTAAAAATGAACGTAACTTATTTAGCATTGAGTTTTTTACATTTGCACTTGGTATGTTTTGTTTATTTGCGACACAAAATGTTTGAAACTGGTTAATATTTTCACTTGTAATAGCATTATTATTTTCCCATTTTGTGCAGCACATAATCATGTTTATAGCTTTTATCTCATATTTTATATATTCTCCAGTAGAATGGTTTTGTAGATAATTTATAAACGGGTTATATATACTATATTCTCCAAAAATACTTGAAAAATCATATTTAACTTTTCCTAGGTTGCTTCCAGTTAAAGGGAAAATCAGTCTGTTTTTAAATTTTTGAAAAATAAAAAATCTAGTTAGTATACTTTTTGCTGTAAAAGTTTTATTATCTATCCTGATGTTTTTACTGTTATAGTATTTGTCAATTAAATTTTTATATGATGTTTTAGTTATTATTGAATAAATACCTGAATTAAACTCAAATTCTAATATCTGTAGTTGTTTATCAAAACCAAATAAATTTCTTAGCATAGGCGAAAAAGATATAAAACCATTGCTGTTAGGTATATAATTTTGTATCTCTTTATTTTTTGATAAGCTAGAATCTCCTTTTTTTATTTCTTGGCATATGAAGTGGTTACAAAATTCAAACCAATCGTTTTTTATTGAGTTTTCAATATCCTTAAGTATTAAAAAATCATTTGTTAAGTTAACAGTCGGTAGTTTTTCTACAAATTGATACATTAGTTATCTCCTATTATTAATTCATAAGCAGTAACATTTAATAAGATATCTCCTAGTTGAGCTAAAATTAAATTTCTTGTATTAAGATCTTGTTCAACTATTCCAAGTTCAAATAATCTTTGAATAAGTCCTTTGGATGCTTGTTTGATAAGTTTTGTACTTTTGTTTTTCTCAAATTCAGATATGTTAATAGGATTTAAGTCTCCGCCATATTTTTTAAGTAATTCTTTTAGAAGGATATTTTCTTGTTTGAGTTTTTCATTATCAACTCTTGCTTTAAATAGCTCCATTCTTACATCACCTTCTGTTCCTAAAGTTTTTGTTTTTTTAGTTGATTGGGTTTGCTGTTGAAATTGAGCTTGTTCAATCAGTGATTTATAAAATTTGTTTTTACTAATAGCTGATGGGGTTAAACCTTTTTCTCCTAAAGTTATATCCGCCATTAGGTAGGTGTTTTTTGAAACATTATTATTTGATAATGTACCTCCTGCTTGTTGAATATTTTTAATAACTTTTTTTATTAGTCCACAGTTGATTTTTTTTTGTTTTTCTTTATACACTTTAAAATTATTTTGTTGCATAGGAATTCCTTATATTTTGATTGGATTGATTGATAGCGTCTTCTAAAAGTTTTTTCTTTAGTGTGTAGTTCATATTAAAATAGACCATTGTTGATTCTAGAGAAGAGTGTCCCATCGCGTTTTTAGTCCACATAAGTAATGCATCATTTCCTGTATGTCCATATAGTGTTGCACAGTTAAAACCAAACATATGGCGCAGAGAATGAAGACTTAAATACTCAATATCTTTTTTTATACTATAAATCTTTTTTAATTTTTTTAGTGCTTGTTTGAATCTATGATTTGTTTCTCTAGCTCTTAATCTGTTACCTGTCTTTGTGACGAATAAAAATGGATGTCTTGGTATTCTTGAAGCTTCGGGCATATAGGTATCACTATTTACATATTCTGCAAGAGTTGTAAAAAACATAGTAGAATATTTTGGGTTTATCCAGTGTAGAGGCTCAAATTCATAGGGGATTGGATACTTGAATTGTAAATCTGGCGAGTTATGTGGTTTTGTATGTTTTATATCAATATTGTATTGTTGCTTTAACCATTTTCTTCTTGAGTTACCATATATGTCTTTATCATCTCCTTTGGGATCAAGTAGCCATACTTCATTCTTTTCATAATTTAAATCATATATAGTCAAATTTAGAGATTGTCCAATTCTAGCGCTACAAGCTCCACATAGTAAATATATTAATTTTTCTCTTGGTTTAGATAAATCTAATAGAGCATCAAAATATTTTGGCGGAAGCCTTTTAATACTATTTGTGCTTTGAGCTTTAGTCTTATATGGTTTTAAAAATTCTCTTTTTTTAGCTGTTAATTCATAGTTTGTATTTGCTTTCTTCATATTAACGGAAGATAAAAATGAATATTCTGATTTCTTCTTTTCATATGCAGTATTTATAAATCTATTGTCTTGCATCATTTCAATATCCTCTATAAAAAAGAAGTATGATTTTATTCCAGCTAGTTCTTTGTTTATAGTTGACTTTTCCATAGGTCTAGTTTTGTATATGCTAATTGGAACTGATTGCATATTGATATCAACTATTTTTGTTATATCAAAACCACTTTTCAAGTATTCTCTATATCTAGCAAGATAAAAAGGTAAGGTTTCATTTATATCTGTAGGATAGTGTAAGCTCCATACCCAAAATCTTTCCATACTCTTCATAAACGAATGAATAGTATTTGGTGCAAAATTTTGTAGATTTTGCATCCAATAAGACCATTTTTTAGCCTTGTGTAATTCCACCATTTCATTGTTATATAGAAAAACGATGGTATAGTCTTCACCTATGTTGATTATCATTGCATGTCCCTTTTAATAAGCTTTGTTTGTAATTCTATAATTAAAAAATGCTTTAGTAAAATAAATCAACAAATCATTAATTTTGAAAGGTGTATTTAAGCTAAAAACAAAGAAGAGTTTATATAATACTTGTTATATTTTATAAAGGTTTAAATGCAAGAAATAAAATTTACCAAGGAACTACTATATAAACTTCAGTCTATATATGCAAAAGATGGCTTAACCAAAGTATATGATAAAGATATTGCTAAAGCACTTGGTATGTCTCCTGCACAATTTTCTGAAAGTAAAAAAAATGGCAAAATTCCTTTAAAATATATAATACCTTATTGCATAAAAAATAATGTTAGTGTTAATTGGGTATTTGATTCCTCTAGAACACTATGTAATTTTAAGGAATCTACACAATATCTTATAGATTGGACAGAGTGTAGAGCTGATTTTCTATCAAGAATTAAAGGAAAGCTTAGTGGGAAATGTGATCCTGTACAAACAATAACATTAAAATCTCCATTAAAGGCAGAGATAACTGAAAAGGAATATGAAAAACTTCTAAAGTTTTTGAAAAAAAAGGATTGTAATTCAGACTTAAATATAGATTTTTTTAGTTCAAATTATGAGAGAACTAGATTATCACGCTATGGAAATTTCATTACTTGCTTATTATGGATTATTATAT
>JADGEG010000260.1 GCA_016744485.1 Arcobacter sp.
GGCTATTTATTTCAAAGGAATGAATACTGAAGAAAGTACTGCGTTAACAATGGCAATGTTAAACAGTGGCGATATTATTGATTTAAGTGTTATTGATGCAAACAATAATTTAGCAAAAATGGCAGAAGGAATTGATAATGCTGTAACTAATAAAATGGATGCTATTTTAATTTCTCATGGTAAAACAGATGCTTTTACTCCTACAATATTTTATACAAAGTATAAATCAAGTTTTGGATTACCAAAAACTGTAATAATAAATGATGAAAAATTCATTTTATTTTTTAAAAAAAATCAAAAATTTTATGGATATTCATTTGAAAAATTAACTAATTTTTTGAGAAAGAATGATAAAAAGAATGAACAAAGAGAATTATTTTGTAAATTTACAGATTTTACAGATAAAGAATATGTTCTAATAAATCTTCTAAAAATATCAGACTATAAAAAAGATAAAGATAATATTGATGAATTTTCAAAAGATAAAAAGTATAAAAAGTTTGATATTAATGTATCAAAAATGGAAACATATTGTAATGAAAATGTTAGAAAAATAAAAAATAAATTTAAAATTATGAGAACATGAAGAGATTGTAAATTTATAATCTCTTCTATAATGAAAATAAGTTTTAGAAAATTATTTCTATTTATTCGTATCTTTTCTAATAGCAGTTAAAAATTGGTAGTATAAATAACCTAAGCTGACTTTGTTAAATATTGTTATAAAAGAAAACCATGTAGATATTTTGTTTACATGGTCACCTCTTAAAGAGAGGTTGGAGCTTAAAATATAAGTATTTTGTACAGCATTAGATAGTGTCCCACTAAATAGTGAAATTAAGAAGAAAATCCCTAATAATATAGATAATCGTTTTGTTATAGTAAAAGATGTTTTATATGATACTAACATAAAGAATATAGCAAGAAAAGTCAGCCATATATTGTTTGTTAAAAAATTACTCATAAAGCCAACTATACCAATCCAAAGTAATGGTAAAAACCAATTAGATGAATGTTCAGAAGAAAGCCCATGTAGTTGGAAAACTAACCACTCTTTCCAGTGGCTAGTTTTATCTTCTTTATATAAATTATCTAATTTTTCTTTCTGTTTTTTTAGTTCTAATGAATGATATTTATTGGCTTCAATATTGTTACCTATTTTTTGAAATTGATGTTTTATTATTCGGTATGTTTCTTGTGAAGTATTTTTAATAGCATTTTCAATATCAAGCTTTTTTATTCCAAAAAAATTAGCATCTTCTTTAAAAATGGAATTATCTAGTAGTAAACCTTTATTGAATATACATTCAAAATTAGTATTTGATTTAAAAATATTATGGGTAAATTGTGCAAACGAAAAGAATTCACTATTTTGAAAATTAGCAATTCCTTCAAAAATATTTGTTGCAAAGTAAGTACTATTAGTATTGTGTTCATTTACTAAAAGATTTTGAAAATAAGCATTATTGAAATTGTTCTGAGAACAAGTAAAATCATTGATTGTATAACAAGAGATTTCAAAATGACTTTTAAAATTAGTGCCACTTATATACAATTTATTAATTGTTGAATTTTCATCTTCATAAGACCTATTAACAAAAGGAATCTCAAATGTTGAGTCATTAATGCTTAGTTTATCAATTGAAGAGTCTTTAAATGCTATACAATCATCATTGCTATTATATTTTGACTTTGGTGCATTGCAACTAGAGAAACGTACTTCATTAATTTTACTGGAGATAAAATATAAATTATTAGGAATTTTGTGTTGAAAAATAATTTTGTGTTGAAAGTTGCAATTATTAAATATAACTTGTCGATTTTCAAAAAATGGTTTTTTATCTCTATTTGT
>JADGEG010000261.1 GCA_016744485.1 Arcobacter sp.
AAGTAATACTTGGACATTATCAAACAAAAAATATAGCTATTAAGCAAAAGAAAATATTAGAAAAAAAATTTAAAAATAAAAAAATTAATATTAAGAAAATAAAAGATATTAAAGCTTTATACAAAAAATATGTTGCAGGTTTAAAAATTGAAAAAGAAAAAGAAAAAATAAAAATTGTTGAAAAAATAAAAATTGTTGAAAAAATAAAACAAATCAAAAAGAAAAAAATATTTAAAACAAATCAAACATTTAAAGATGTATTTTTAAATACTAATGATGATAAATTTACTATTAGTATAGCATCTTTTGTATCTTTAGATAGAGTTGAAAAACTCATATTGAAATATAATTTATATGATGAATCATTCTTCTTTTATTATGATGATTTTGGAAAATTAATTAAGTTAGTTTATGGAATTTATGATAATTATGAAGATGCTAAAAATGCTTTATATAATTTTGATGCAGATTTAACAAGTATTTATCTTCCTATTATTAAAAAAACTTCTTCCATAAAAGAACTCTATAATCAAAATATCAATAAAGAAAAAAAAGAAAAGTTAGAATATGAATATATCAATGTTAAATATAATGATAGTAGCACACAAAAGAAGAAAAATATAAAAAAAGAGCTTAAAAATAAAGATATAAAAAAAGAACTTAAGCAAAAAGTAAAGAGTAAAAATCTTTCATTTCAAGAAAAATTTTTAAAAGCTCCAATATATTATTATACTATTAACATAGGATCTTTTTCAAATATGACATTAGTTGAAAAATTTATAAAAAATAATAAATTAGAAAAAAAAGTGTTAATTGTTTATACTAGTAAAAAACATATAAAAATTATGTATGGAATTTATCCAAATATTATAGAAACAAAAAAGAATTTTCTTAAATTAACAAAACGAATCAAAAAGAATAAGCCATTTATCCAAAGAATTTATAGAGCTCAACTTCTACATAAAAAATATAATTCAGATAGGTTTATAAAGTGAATTTATCAAAATATAAACTTTTCCGTAAATACAATAATACTATAACTAGGAATATTTTTATATTATTTGGTATATTATTTGTATTGTTTATTTTTTCTTCTTATGTTTTTTTTAATGATTATAAAACCAAAATAATTATGAAATCTAAAAATGAATATAAATTAAACATAGAATATTTAAATTCACAATTTGAAAAATATTTAAGAACCTACTTTAACTCTAATGAACTTGCTTTAAAGGGGATTCCGACAGTTAGTCAATGTGGTGAGGCTTTGAATATGTCAGGACACTATTTAAGTGATTTACTAAAAATTGAAACAGGTAAAACGGCTAAAGAACATATTCACTTTAAATTAATAGATAAAGCGAAAACTAAACTATTAAATTCAGATGTATCTGTAAAATCGTTAGCATACAATTTAGGCTTTGAATACCCTCAGCATTTCAGTAAGCTTTTCAAAATAAAAACGGGTATGACTCCAAGTGAGTTTAGAAACTTGAATTGAGAAAACCTAGTGCCTAACTAATCATTAAAAGGAAGGTAATGCATCCAATAATTACTAGCGAAAGAATGATGCTGATTTGAATGGTGCTTTGTTTTTTATCGCGTATAAGTTTTGCTCTGAATGCTTTTTTGTCTTCGATACTCATTGAGTTACTGTATTCAAGAGGTTTTTTATTTTTTGCAACTTCAAATTCTTTGTATTTATCTCTTATCGATTTTTTTCGATTCGACATAGCTCGGTTATTCCTTATGGAAGAAATCATTGCGGCAACTGAAGAACCATAGCTCATATCGAAAAATTAAAGACTACGAATCGTTTATATAGCCTGATTATAAGATACAAAATGT
>JADGEG010000262.1 GCA_016744485.1 Arcobacter sp.
CCGTTAAAGAATCATGACTTGCTTGATATTCTAATAAATTTGATTTTTCTTTAATTTCTGTGATATCTGTTAAAGAAATAACATAATGTTCACTTTTATGATTATATTCATCTATATTAATAGTAAAAATTCTATTAACTCCATCTTTATTAGTAATTTTTACAATTCTATCTATTTCTGCGATATTTGCTAGGTATTTAATCCACTTTGAATTATCTTTTACTAATTCAATATTAAAAAAACCTATTTCTTTTTTAAAATATTCATAAATATTTTTATTATTATTAATAAATTCTTCAAGAGTTTTAATATTAAAAAACTGTAAAAATTTTTTGTTAACATCCATAATACAATCTGCTGTAGCAACAAAAACTATATTATCTTGAGCATCTAAAATAGATTTTATTTCCTTAACAGCTTCTTCTATTCTATTTTCTAAAACATTATTTATTTTTTCAAGTTTTTGTCGTAAAAAGATAGGTTCAATTGCTTTAACTAAAGAATTTATTAATTGATATAAATCAATTGGTTTTAAAGCATAAGCAGTTACTCCAACTTCTATTGCTTTTTTGAAAAAAGCTGAATCTCTATGTGCACTTGTAATTACAACTGGTATTTCTTTATTATACTTTCTTATTTCTTCACACATTTCTAAACCATTCATATTTGGCATATTAATATCTGTAAGTATTATATTGATTGAAGGGTTTTCTTTGATTTTTTTTAAACCATCTTTTCCATCAACAGCAATAACAATATCTTTAACAAGAGATTTAAGAGTTTTTGCAGTAAATTCTCTAATATCATCTTCATCTTCAACATATAAAAGTGAAATACTTTTTAATAATTCTTTATTCATGTTTTACCTTTTTTTATATCTTCATTCTCTAAAATAATACTTGGCTTAGACTCTGGTTTAGAAAAATAATAGCCTTGAGAGTAATCAATGTTAAATTTTTTAACAATTTTAAAAATTTCTTCATTTTCAACAAATTCTGCTATTGTTTTCATATTTAAATTTTTTGCAAATTCTGTTATTGTTTTTGCAATTGTATATGAATTTTTATCTTTTGCAATATTTTTTATAATAGAAGCATCAATTTTTAAATAATCTATATTCATTTTAAGTAATCTTTCAAAATTAGAATAACCAGTACCAAAGTCATCAATAGCAACTTTACAATCCAATTTTTTAATTTTATTTATAAATTCCATAAAAATATCATAATTCTTAATGTCTTGATCTTCTAGTATTTCAAATACCACTTTATTTTTAACATCATATTTTTCTAAGTTATTCTTTATACATTCAAAAATCGAATCATCTTCTATGTCTTCATAAGATATATTAATAGAAAACTCATAAGGAAGTTTGTCAAATACTTTAAAACTTTTTTCTATCATTATTTTTGTAATTTTAATATATTGATTAGTTTTTTTTGATATATCAATAAAAAAATATGGAGATATAATATTATCGTTATCAATCATTCTAACCAAACATTCATATTTACTTATTTTTGATGTTTTATTATCAACGATTGCTTGAAAATAAGGTATAATGTTATCATTGTTTAAAGCATGTTTTAATTTTTTTGCCCATAAAATATTATTTTTATATTTTTCCATATGATCAAGTTCATCATAAAAAACAAGATAGCTTTTATTGTCTTTTTTTGCAGCTTGCAGGGCAAAAGATGCACTAATTAATTTATTTTTTTTTGTAGAAAATGATATCCCACTTACTACTCTAGTATCAATTTCATAACTGTCAAAATTAAATACTTTAGAAGAAATTTCATCAATAATTTGTTTAATGATTTTTAAAAATGATGTACTACTTAAAC
>JADGEG010000101.1 GCA_016744485.1 Arcobacter sp.
CAGCCCTTAATAAATCGATGGGAATATTATTTATTTTTAATAATTTTTGACCTTCTTTACAAATTATTAAATCATAATGAGCAAGATAGACATAAGGTGTTAAAAATGTAAAATTTGTACCTAAACTAGGACCTTTAGGAAAGTTTAATTTATCATAAACACTTTGAAAATCTTTTTTAAAGCTCAAAGAAATAAGGCCAGAATATGACTTGTCAGTTCTCATAAGTTTTTTATAGTTATCTTTATTCTCCTCTTGCATACAATGATAAATTTTTTTAATATAAGAACATGTTTTTAGATATTTGATTAGTTTTATTGTATTTGAACTTATTTTTGACATTCTTACTTTATAATCTTGTATTTCATAAGCTAAGCGTTGAATATCTTGTAAATATGGTAAAGAAGCATGTTTAAAAAATTCATTTTTTATATGAGATATTTTTGAATTTTCGTTTAAAATAAAACAACCCATTAAAACATCTGCATTTCCACAAGCAAATTTTGTTAAAGATTCAACATAAATATCGGCATATTCTTTTAAATCAATATTTAAAGGTGTTGAAATAGTACAGTCTATTATTAAAGGAATATTATATTTAATACAAAGTTGTTTTAATCTTTTTAGATCAACACACTGTAATAGAGGATTTGTAGGTATTTCTGTAATAATAGAACAAACATTAAAACCATTTTGTTTTAAATAGTCTTCTAAGATATCAAGATTATAAATATCATAAAATATTTTATTTTCATCATAAAATTCTTTTATTATATTAGTAGTGTCTAAATATAACCAGCCAAATTGAATAAAAATATTTCTTGAATTTCTTCTTTGAATATTCTTTAAAGCTTTTAATACACAATAAATAGCATTCATTCCAGAAGGAGTTAAACAAATATTTTCAATTTTTTGTTCATATATTGAAGCTAAATATGATAGTAAAGATTTTTTTGCGATTTTTTTATCTAAAGAAATTTCTTTATGTAAAGTTTTTATAAGTTTATTTTTATATAAATAATCTTCAGCAAATCTTGAAGATAAATTACATCCTACATATTGAATAAAAGATAATACTTTTTGTAATTGACAAGTGTTTTTTATAAGTAAAATTACACCAAAAGGTTCATTAATATTTATATTATTATGAATATAATATGTTTTACGAAATATTTGAACATCTTCTTTTGAATTTAACAAAACTACTTCATAAGTATTTGGAATACTATATTTATCTTTAATAAAATTTGCAAGTATTTTTAAATATGGGTGTATCATAAATCTAGGATAGCCACTTTTTATTTTATTAAGTACTTTAGGAGTTAATTTTTCATAATCAATAACATCTTGCAATTTTGGCATAGATACAGAAACAGCATGAACATTATTAGTAGGTAAGGTTTCTCCTAACTTAATATGCTTAAATATAGTTTTTTGCATAATCACTGCTTGTAAATCTCATCTAATAGGGCATCTACAAAATCATCTGGGGAAAACTCTATTAAAGCATCTTGTGCTTCACCAATGCCTAAGTATAATATTGGAAGTTCAAGCTGATTAGAAATTGAAAATAAAGCACCACCTTTTGCTGTACCATCTAATTTAGTAACAATAATGCCATCAATTCCTACCATATCATGAAATGCTTTTGCTTGTGCAATAGCTGCATTACCTTGAGTTCCATCTAAGATTAATATTTTTTGAATAGGGGAATCTTTTTTTGCTTTATTACAAACTTTCACAATTTTTTTTAATTCATTATTTAAATTTGTTTGAGTTTGTAATCTTCCTGCTGTATCAATAATAACATTATCAATATTTTTAGCAATAGCAGAAGAAATAGTATCGTATGCAACAGCACTTGGATCGTGACCTTGCTTGGTTTTTATAATAGGCACATTAAGTTTTTTTGCCCAAGCACTTAACTGTTCAATGGCCGCAGCCCTAAAAGTATCACCAGCACCTAAAATAACTGTTTGTTTATCTTGCAGTAAACTATATGTTAATTTTGCAATAGTTGTAGTCTTACCCGCCCCATTCACACCAATGATTAATTTTATAAAAGGTTTTGTTATATCTAACAAGTCTACTTTTGGGGAGTGTTCAAAAAGCATAATTAATCTATGTCTTAGGTGTTTTCTTTGAATTTTTTGATCTAGTCCGTTCATAGCTTTTTCTATAATTTCATATTCCATATCTGATTGAATTAATAATTCTTCAACTTCTTCAAAAGGAATTGTTTGTTTTTTTACTGGAATAACTGTTTTTATATTATCAAAAGTTTTTTTTAAAGCCTTTGATAAAAAACTTTTTGAAGTACTACCTTGATCTTCTTCTAAATTTTTTTTTATATCATTATTTGCTTTGTCTTGATCTTTTTTAATAAAACCAAACATTATATTTGACCATCTAAAGCATTTAATATATCTATTTCCATCATTTCTTCAGGTACAATTCCTACAAATTTTTGAATTTTTTTACCTTTTGTATCGTACAAAAACATTGTAGGAATTACTCTAATTGTTCCAACTGCTTTAGAAAAAGTCACATTAGATTCATCATTGATAACTGGATATTGAATATTATTTGTTTTGATAAATTCATCTAAAATATTTTTAGGAGTTGATAAGCCGTTTACTCCTCCTAAGTTTATAGCTATAACTTTAAACTTTCCCTTAAATTTTTTTACTAAATTATTTAAATGAGGTATTTCAGCTTTACAAGGAGGACACCAAGTTGCAAAAAAATTTAATAATACGACTTTATTTTCGTAATCTTTAAACTTGATATTGTCTTCATTAACTATTAAATTAAGTGTTTCTTGTTTTGTTGTCACTAAGCTAAATTTAGTTTGTTTTTCTTGCATTAACTTATCTTTTATATCTGTTTTAACTTTTGAATCACACCCAAATAGTAAAATGACATATATTGCAAAATATACCATTTTTTTAAACTGCATTTTAATTCCTTATGGTAGAATGTTTCTAAGGTAGAATTCTACCTTATTAAGGCTTAAAAATGAAAGAAAATCGTAAGCATGAATTTAGACTTTCATGTATAAAAAGATTAGAATTTCTAAGTAGCTTTTTAAAGTTTTATAGAGATAAAAATATTGTAAATAAATTAAAAGAAATTATATATGAATCTACAGCTAAAAATGTTTTACTGTATATTCCACTAAAAAAAGAAGTTAATGTACTTCCTTTAATAAATGATTTAAGAAAAAGAAAAATAAATGTATTCGTACCTTTTATGAGTGGTGATAGTTTTAAACTTGTAAAATATAGACTACCCTTAGAAAAAAAGAAATTTGGCATAAAAGAACCAAAAAATTCTTTTTTAAAAAATAAAAAAATTAATTTGGCTATCGTACCAATTGTTGGTATTGATAATCAATATAAAAGAATTGGTTTTGGAAAAGGTATGTATGATAGATTTTTTTTTAGATTAAATTATAAACCTACAATAGTTTTTACTCAATTATCTTTATGTAAAAGTAAACTTACATTATCTAACAATTACGATATCCAAGCTGATTATATAATTACATAAAAGGTTGTTATATGGGATTTATATTTGTAATATTAATAGGAATCATAGGTATAATTATAGGTGTTCTTTTATCTAAAAGAATTGATAAAACTAAATTTAATGTTAGTCTTGAACAAAATGCAATAAAAGCAAAACTTATTGAACAAGAAGCAGAATTACTTTTAAAAAATGCTAAAATAAAAGCAAAAGTGGATTGTGATAATGAAAGAAAATCTATTCATAAAGAATACGACGATTTAATTGCACAAATTGAAAAAAAAGAAAATGATTTAAATTTACATTTAGAATCTGAATTAAAAATTATTAAAGAAGAAAAAATAAAATTTGCTAAGAATAACGAACAAATTGAGATTCTAAAAAGTGATTTATTAAAACAAGAACAAACTTATGAAAACAATATTCAAAAAGTTACAAAAATCTTAGAAAATGCTTCAGGACTTACACAAGAAGAAGCAAAAGGACTTATGTTTGAAAGAGTCAAAGAAAGTTCACGTTCAAAAATTGCTTCAATATTTAGAAAAAAATACAAAATTGCACAACAAAATTCAAAAGAAGAAATAAATAATATGCTTTCATTAGCAGTTACAAGGTATGCAGGAGAATTTGCAGCTGAGAGATTAATAAATAACATACCTATTACTAATGATGAAACAAAGGGTAAAATTATAGGGAAAGAAGGTCGAAATATTAAAACTCTTGAGATGCAATTAGGTGTTGATATTATTATTGATGACACTCCAAATACTATAACAATATCTTCTTTTAATCTTTACAGGCGAGCAATTGCCACGCAAACAATTAAAGAATTGTTAGCCGATGGCCGAATTCAACCTGCTAGAATTGAAGAAATTCATATAAAAATAAAAGCAGAATTTGATAATAATATTTTAAAAGAAGGAAGTGATGTTATTTATGAATTAGGTATTAAATCTATGCATCCTGAACTTATTAAACTTGTAGGAAGACTTAGATATAGAGCTTCATATGGACAAAATGCTTTAAAGCATACTTTAGAAGTAGCAAATCTAGCTGGTTTAATAGCTGTTCAAATGGGTGGAGATATTATATTAGCAAGACGTGCAGGTTTATTACATGATATAGGAAAAGCATTAACTCATGAATTTCCTGGTTCTCATGTTGATTTAGGTGTAGAAGTTTGTAGAAGATATAATGAATCAGAAACTGTTATTAATGCTATTTATGCACATCATGGACATGAAGAACCTATTAATATAGAATCAATTTCAGTGTGTACTGCTGATGCCCTTAGTGCTGCACGACCAGGAGCTAGAAGAGATGTCCTTGAAAATTATTTAAAACGAGTAGAAGAAATTGAAAATATTGCAAAATCTAAAAATGGTGTTAATAATGCTTATGCAATTAATGCAGGAAGAGAAGTAAGAGTAATAGTTAAAGCAAAATTAGTAAATGATGATGAAGCTATACTATTGGCAAGTGAAATAGCAAGTGAAATAGAGAAAAAAGTTCAATATCCAGGTGAGATTAAAGTAAATGTTATTAGAGAATTACGAACACAATCATATGCAAGATAATAGCTTGTATGAGGAAATTTTAATTTATATTACAAATTTATTTTTTATTTCTAATATATAAGCCAAACAATACAATAAATAGTGCCAATAAAGTTATAGTTTTAGGTATTTCACCTAAAATTAACCAAGCCCAAATTAGAGCAAAAATAGGAATTAGGTATGCAACTTGAGACATAAATTGAATACCTACTTCTTGAACTAATTTAACCCTATATATAGAAGTAATAGCAGTAGGAAGTATTCCTAAATATACTAATGCAAATATTGAATCATTTAGAACAAAATTAAAATCTTTATATAAATACAATATAATAGGAAATAAAATAAAAGAAGAAATACCAAACATAATGCATGATAAGCTTAAATATGACACATCATATATTTTTCTAATAAGCAAACTAGATAAAGCATAAGATAAAGATGCAAGTAAAACCAAACCCTGACCTTGGAGTTGTTTTATATTAAAGTCAAATAAATTATCTCCTAAAAGTAAAGTTAAAGCCATAAATCCACATACAACAGAATATAGTTTATATTTTGATATATTCTCATCATTTGTCATATAATGTGCAAGTATTAAGGTAACAAAAGGTCCAAAGCCTATCATAAGTGCAGACATACCACTTGTTATATATTCTTGACCTACATTAATAAGTGAGAAAGGAATAGCTGTGTTTAACATTGAGGATAAAAATAGTAGTCTCCATATTTTTTTATCTTTTGGAAATAACACTTTTTTATATAAAGTAAAAGGCAATAAAAATAAAAAGGCTATAAAAACTCTTGCAAAGGTAACTTGCAGAAAATCGAACTGCTTAATAGCAATTTCTATACCTATAAAAGCAGTACCCCAAATAGCAGACAGTGCAAATAAATTTATATAATCTTTTACTTGAGGGGTTTTTAATTTAACTTGCACATTTTACCTATATTTTTTTACCATCATAACTAAATAAGATAAGTTTTACAATATAAGTTTTTAACTCATACATTTTTATTTTTAAGAAAACTTAATAAATATTTAAGTATATTAACATTCTATTGTATTAACTGCCAATCCTCCTAAAGATGTTTCTTTATATTTATTCATCATATCTTTACCTGTAATAAACATTGTTTTTATAACAGAATCTAAAGAAACAAAATGTTTTCCATCACCATTAATAGCCATTCTCGCAGCATTGACAGCTTTCATAGCTGCCATTGCATTTCTTTCAATACAAGGAATTTGTACATAACCACCAATTGGATCACAAGTAAGCCCTAAATTATGTTCCATTCCTATTTCAGCAGCATTTTCAACTTGTTCTAATGTTCCACCCATACATTGTGCCAATGCACCTGCAGCCATAGAACAAGCAACTCCTACTTCACCTTGACAACCAACATCAGCACCAGAAATAGAAGCATTCTTTTGATATAACATACCAATTGCTCCTGCTGTTAATAAAAATTCATTAATACTTTTCATGTCATAATTTGATAAATTTTTATTTATAAAATAATTCATATAAGTTATCACAGAAGGTATAATTCCTGCTGCTCCATTTGTAGGAGCAGTTACTACTCTTCCTCCTGAAGCATTTTCTTCATTAACTGCTAAAGCATATAAATCTATCCAATCCATTACTTCCAAGGGATCTATCATCGAAAAATTCTTTCTTGCATTTAATTTTTCATACAACTTATGAGCTCGTCTTGGAACTTTTAATCGTCCTGGCATTAAGCCTTCAGCTTTACAACCATCTTCAATACAGGTCTGCATAACTTCCCATATATCTTTTAGTTTATTATTTATTTCTTCTTCACTTCTAAAGGCTTTTTCATTTTCCATAACAAGTTGGGAAATTTTCAAATTATTTTTTTTACATAAAGATATTAGTTCTGTGGCACTATTAAATTCATAGGGTATACTTAAGTGTTTATATGTTTTTTTTATATTTATTTGTGTTTCATCAATTACAAAACCACCACCAATAGAATAATAAGTTTTTTTTAATAATTCTTCATTTTCATTATATGCAATTAGAGTTACAGCATTTGGATGGTATGGTAAAAATTCCATTTTTAATATTAAATCTTTATTATAATTAAAAGGTATTGATACTTTATCTAAAAGATTTATTTTTTTATTTTTTTTTATTTTTTCAATTTCCAAATCTATAGACTTTGTATCAATATTTTGTGGGTTTTTACCACTTAAACCTATTAATATAGCC
>JADGEG010000263.1 GCA_016744485.1 Arcobacter sp.
TTTGTAATAAAATTGATATTAAAAATCAGATACAATTTAAAAAAACAAGTTGGAAATTATTTAGACTGCTTTAGAAGTGGTTTTTAGAGATGCCCTTAAACCATTAACATTATAAAAAACCAAAAGGACGATTATGCCATATATAAATATAAAAATGACAAAAGAAGATGGTGGTGCTACAAAAAAACAAAAAGAAAAACTAGCAAAAGGAATAAGCAAACTTTTTGATGATATATTTAAAAGAGGTGGGAAAACAGCTGTTATTACAGTAGATGAGATTTCAACAGATAATTATTTTATAGGTACAAAAAGTATAAGTAAAATTAGAAACAGCTAATAATGAAGTGGTAAAAATACAAATATAAGAAACAATATCATCTTGACAATATTTTGATTGTATATTTTGAACAAAATGAACAATAATTAATGAAGTTTTTATACTCATAGTAGAATTTTAAAAACTTCATTAAAATAAAGAAGAAAATTATTAATTTTTTATTTTATTTTTGAATTCTTTTTCATTCACAAGTTCTAATATTTTTTGTGCAAGAGTAGAAGTATCTATTGCTATATCATGAGTTTCAGAAGCAACAGAAGCATTTTTTTGTGTTTGTTGATCTAATTTATTAATAACATTATTAATTTGTTCTATACTTATTTTTTGTTCATTAGAAGAACTTGAAATATCTTTAATAATTTCAGTTGTTTTATCAATATTTTCATTTAATTGATCATAACCTTGTATCATATCATCAGCGATTTTTTTACCCTTATTCGTTCTATTTGTAGCATTTTCAACTAAATCTTTAATTTCTTTTGCAGCATCAGAAGCTCTTGAAGCTAAATTTCTAACTTCTTGAGCAACAACAGCAAAACCTTTTCCAGCTTCACCAGCAGTTGCAGCTTCAACTGCTGCATTTAAAGATAAAATATTTGTTTGAAAAGCAATTTGATCTATTACTCCAATGGCATCAGCTATTGCTTGAGTTTGTTCATTAATTTCATTCATTGAATTTACTGTAGAGTTAGCTAAATCTTGTCCATGTTGTATTGAAGTAGATAATTCTTGTGAATATGTTGACATAATACCTATTTTATTTGTATTTCCTACTACTGTACTTGTTATTTCTTCTAAAGATGCGGCAGTTTCTTCAAGTGATACAGCAGTTTCATTAGATGATTTATTCAAAAGATCAACATTGTTAAGTAATATTTTTGAACTTTTATCAAGAGACAAACCATTTAGTTGGTTTTCTTTTAACATATTATTAAGTATATCATTAAGATTATTTAAACCTTTAGAAATATTTCCTGTAGGGTTTGAAATATTGTCAATAAAATTTAATTTAGAATATTTATCTAATACTTGTAATATTGTATTTATATCTTTATCAACATTTTTACTTAATGTTTTAATCATATCATTTAAAATGTGTTTTAATTCGTTTAAAGAAGAAGTTGAAGCATTTTCATTAACTTGAAAACCAAGTTTACCATCTTTTACATTATTTACAATAGATTTAACATCTTCTATTAAAATTTTATCTTGTTCAATATTTTTAGATATTAGTAACATTTCTTCATTAATAATATTTGCCATTTTTCCAAATTCATCACTTGTTTGTATGTCTAATTGTTTAATATCTTCTTGCTCACCTTTTAAATATTTAAAAAATAAATCTAGTCCATCTTCTAAAAGCTTTAAAGGTGCAAGTATTTTTATTAGTGCATAATATAATATAACTAAAATTATTACTTAAAGATTGAAATCCATTATTTGTGATAGCTTTTTGTATATTTATCAATACTCACAATTTCCATATTTTCTTTTACAGAGAG
>JADGEG010000102.1 GCA_016744485.1 Arcobacter sp.
ACTTTAAATTTATTGCTATTTGTTTTTAAATCTATATTATTTTGTTTACTTTCAATCTTATTGTCTTTTTTGTCTAAATTATTTTTTGCTTTGTTATTTTGTTCTTTATTTTGATTTTTGATTTCTTTTGTCTTTTTTTTGTCTTTTTTACTTTGTCTTTTTTTTGTATCATCTTCTAATAAATCATCATTTAAAACATCATCAAAATTTAAATCACCAGTAATATCTACTGATGATTTTACATTTTGAACTTGTGCTCTTAATTGTCTTGCTTCTTCTTTCATCTCATTGATATTTAATTCTTTATCTAAAGTAGATTTTGCATCTTCAATACCTGATTTAAATTTTTTTAAAAATTTTGCTACATCTATCATAGCTGATGGCAATTTTTCAGGGCCTAAAGCAATAATTGCAATTACAGCAATTAAAAATATTTCCATAAATCCCATTCCAAACATAAATAACTCCAAAAATTTAAATATAAGACAAAGATTTTACCTAAATTTTGATAAAATCTAACAATTACTTTAAAAGGCTTAAAATGAAACTTATATTTTTGTTATTTGTTGCTATTGTTTTATATTTTATAGCAAGAAACTATAAAACAGAAAAATTTGAAAATATCAAACTAGATAATAAAGAACATTTTGATGGTGATTTAATGCACCATGAAGTAGGTTTGTTAGTAGCATTAATGGCAAAGGTATCTAAAGCTGATGGAAAGGTTTGTGAGCTTGAAGCACAAATGTTAAAACATACCTTTGATGACTTAGCATCTTATTTTACCAATAAAGAAGAAATAAAAAATAAATTAATTGATATATATAAAACAGAAAAAGAAAATTTTACTAATACAATTATTTTAGCTAAGAGCTTATATAGTATTACAAAATATGATTATCAAAAAAGAATTAAAGTTTTAGAATATTTATTAAATTTAGCATTCATAGATAAAAATTTTTCTAATGAAGAAAAGATGATAACTCAAGATATTGCAAATGCACTTAAAATAAAAAATACTGACTTTGAAAATTTAATTAATTCTTTTAAACAATTTTATAATAATCAAAAAGAATCTTCAGCACTTTCTTTAAGTAAAGCTTATGAAATTTTAGATGTAAATTCTAATGCTGATGATACAACAATAAAAAAAGCTTATAGAACTTTAGTAAAAAAACACCATCCTGATATAATAGCAGGCAAGGGTGCTAAGCAAAATATCATTGATAATGCTACACGAAAATTACAAGAAATAAATGAAGCATATGAGCTAATAAAAAAAGATAAAAAAAGATAGAAAAAGATAAAAAAATTATGAAAAATAATATTTATGATAAATCTTATGAAGTTTGTTCTTGTCATAATGTAAGTTTAGGAGAAATAATTTTTTCTATACAAAAAAAAGGTGCTAGATCTATTAAAGATATTAAGAAGTTCACTGATGCTGGAACTTCATGTAAATCTTGTACTAATTCAAATAATGATACAGGAGAAATAAAAAAAAATATTTACTTAAATAATATACTTAAAAAAATTAATAAAGGTTAATTTTTTGAATTAAACTTAACTTATGCTAAAATAAATAATATGAAGTATTAAAAACTTAAAAGGTTTAAATTGACAAATTGGAATAAAATAAAAAAACAACTAATATTGTTTTTAAAAACACATAGTACAAATATAGGTATAAAAAATGTTACTCTTGGTTTGTCAGGTGGTTTAGATTCAGCTTTAGTTGCATTACTATGTAAGGAAGCTTTTGGAGATCAGTTAAAGTGCACTTTGATGCCTTCTTTGTTTTCATCTCAAAGTAGTATTGATGATGCAAAAGAGTTATGTGAAAAATTTAAAATAAGATTTGAAGTTATTGATATATCACCTCTAATAAAAGCATATATAAAGAACATGAATGACGATAAGTTAAGAATTGGTAATTATAGTGCAAGAATGAGAATGTCAATTTTGTATGATATTTCAGCTAGAGATAAATCACTTGTTATTGGAACATCAAATAAAAGTGAAATTCTTCTAGGTTATGGAACTATTTTTGGAGATATAGCATGTGCTATTAATCCAATAGGTAATATTTATAAAAGTGATGAATATGATTTTGCCAAATATATGGGTGTTACACAAAATATTTTAAATAAAGCTCCTAGTGCAGATTTATGGGAAGGTCAAAGTGACGAAAAAGAATTAGGTTATACATATGAACAAATTGATGAAGTTTTAAAGTTACTTGTTGATAAAAAAAAATCTAAAGTAGAACTTTTAAATTTAAATATTGATGAAAATTTGATTGATATGTTAATAAATAAAATACAAATAAATGCATTTAAAGGAAAAGTTCCAATAATTGCAGATATAAACTGGAGTTAATTATGAAAGAAATATCATTTTACAAATCCACAATGAATGAGGATGAATTAAAAGAAATTAGATCAGTACTTGATTTAAAAAAAAATAGCAATAAAGTTCCTGAATTAGAAGAAAGTATGGCTAATTTTATTGGTGCTAAATATGCAATAGCTACTTGTAATACAACATCAGCATTACATCTTGCTTTAAGTGCAATTAGCCTTAAAAGAGGAGATAAGATTTTAATATCTGTAAACTCTTTTGTAAATATACCTGAATCAATAAGACATTTTGATGCTGAACCTATTTTTGTTGATATTAATTCTGTTGATATGAATATTGATTTAGATAAATTTGAAAAAGTTCTAAAAGAAAATAAAACAAAAAAATTAAGAGGTGCTATTATTACCTTTATAGGTGGTCAAGTTCCCAATTTAGATAAATTATATAAAATAAGTAAAGAATATAATATAATATTAATAGAAGATGCTTCAGCAGCTTTGGGTGCAACATATAAGGGAGAAACAGTAGGTTCATTACAAGCTGATATGACTATTTTTTCTACAAACTCATCAAATTCAAAATTTGCAATTAGTAGATCTGGATTTATCGTAACAAATAATAAAGAAATAGCAAATAGAGCTAAACTTTTAAGAACACATGCACTAACTACAACATATGATGACTTTGGAAACTTAGATTATATTTATGATATTGTAGATATTGGGTATAAGTATGATATTAGTGAACTTGATGCTGCTTTTTCTTTGGCACAATTAAAAAAAACAAATAAACACATAAAAAGAAGAAAAGAAATAGCACAAATGTATATAAAAAAATTAACAAATATAAAACACATTAGTATCTTGCCTCACAAAGATGAACATATTTTTTCGCAGTTTATTATAAAAATATCAAGAAATAGAGATGCATTTGCAAGAGCTTTAAAAGAAAAAGGTATTTCTACAGGTTTAAATTATATACCTTTACATTTATTATCATATTATAAAAATAAATATGAAATAAAAATAACGAAATATGGAGTAGCCTTAGGCTCATATCAACAAATTTTGTCCATACCTATGTATGCTGGATTAAGTGATGAAGAAATTGATTATATCTGTGAACAAATTATACAAATAGCTAATAAATGGATTTAATTTGAAGCAAAAATGTTTTTTATGGATTGAAAATTATTTATTTACACCTAATATTTTTCAAAAAATAATTTCATTTTTGTTGTTACCACTTACTGCTTTATATTTATTAATTATTTTACTTAAAAGATTAATTTCAAAAGAAATTGATTATCAAATACCTATTATTTCTGTTGGTAATATAATCATAGGTGGTAGTGGTAAAACACCTTTGGTTATTAATTTAGCTAAAAACTTTAAAAATGTTTGTGTGATTTTAAGAGGATATAAAAGATATTCAAAAGGTCTTATTGTTATTAGCAATAAAGGAAAAATACTAGAAAGTGTTAAAGTTGCTGGAGATGAAGCTTTTTTACTTGCAACATCTTTAAGTAATGCTACAGTTATTGTTAGTGAAAATAGACATGAAGCTATCAAAAAAGCAAAAGAACTTGAATGTAAAATTATTTTTTTAGATGATGGATTCTCTCAATATAATATAAAAAAATTTAATATTTTACTTCGTCCAAAAGAAGAACCTAAAAATATTTTTTGTTTACCAAGTGGAGGATATAGAGAGCCTAAAATGGCATATAGTTTTGCGAATTTAGAACTACAAGAAGGAAAAGATTTTAAAAGAGTAGTTTCATACAGCTTAAATGGAAAATATATCGATATTTTACCTAAAAAATTACTTTTAATAACAGCTATTTCAAAGCCAAAAAGATTATTGGCTTTTTTACCAAAGTCTATAACTATAGAATTTTTTGAAGACCATCATATATTCACCCAAGAAGAAATTAATAATATTCAAGTTAAATACCCAAATCATGCTATGATTACTACTTCAAAAGATATTGTTAAATTAAAATATTTTGATTTTAATGATTTATATCTTATGAATTTAGAGCTAGTTATTAATGCTAATGTTAATGTTAAACTTATAAATGATTATATAAATAAATATAATAGTTAAAAAATTATTTATTACAAGTTTCACATAAACCATAAAGTTGCATAGAGTGGCTTGTGATTTTAAACTTATTTTTTTTAGCGATTCTATCTTGTCTTTTTTCAATTTCTTCATCAAGAAATTCAACAATTTTACCACAATCAGTACATATTAAATGATCATGATGAGTTTTTGTATTATTTTCATATTTTTTTCCATCTTTGCCAAATTCTATTGAATTTATAAGTTGTACTTCTTCTAAAAAACTTAAAGCTCTATAGACCGTTGCTATTCCAACATTTGAATTTGGGTATTTCACTTTAATCAAGTTGTATATTTCTTCAGCACTTAAATGTTCAGAAATATTAATTAAAATACTCAATACTATTTCTCTTTGTTCAGTATATTTAAGACCTTTTTGTTTAACAATTTTTTTTAATTCTTCGATGACATCTTCATTCATAGTTGACATAGAATATACCTTTTTGATTTTAGTTATTATAACAAAGAATTATAAAAGTAAAGTTATTTTTTGTAGCTTAATTCAATACCTTAAAATTCAATTTTTTTATTCCCACTCTATAGTAGCAGGTGGTTTTGAACTTATATCATAAACTACTCTATTAATTCCTTTAACTTCATTAATAATTCTTCGTGAAATTGTTTCTAATATATCATGAGGAATATGAGAAAAAGTTGCTGTCATACCATCTGTTGCATTTACAATTCTAACACATACTGTATTATCATAAGTTCTATTATCTCCCATAACTCCAACTGATTTTACATTTAATAAAATAGTAAAAGCTTGCCATGTTTTATCATAATAGCCACTTGAGTGCAATACTTCTAACATAATAACATCTGCTTTTCTTAATATTTTTAAATCAGGTGTATTTACATCTCCCATAATTCTAATAGCAAGTCCTGGTCCAGGAAATGGATGTCGTCCTATCATATCTTTTGGAAGCCCAAGCTCAAGTCCTAATAGTCTTACTTCATCTTTAAAAATTTCTCTTAATGGTTCAATTAATTCAAAAGTCATCCAATCAGGAAGACCTCCAACATTATGATGTGATTTAATAGTGTTTGAAGGACCTTTTACACTAACTGACTCAATAACATCTGTATATAGTGTACCTTGTGCTAAAAATTCAATTCCATTGTGTTTTTTAGCTTCGATATCAAATATTTTTATAAATGTTTCACCTATTATTTTCCGTTTTATTTCAGGATCTATAATACCTTGAAGTTTCTCAAGAAATATTTCACTAGCATCAATAGTAATTAAAGGAACTCTTCTAGATTTAAACATATTTTGTACTTCTTGTGCTTCATTGGCTCTTAATAAACCATTATTTACAAAAACACAAATGACATTATTTCCTATTGCTTCATTAAGTAGTGTAGCTACGACAGAACTATCAACTCCACCACTAACTGCACATAAAACTTTTTTATCTCCAACTGTTTGTTTTATCTTATTGATTTGTTCTTTAGCAAAAGAACCCATATTCCAAGTGCTTTCACAATTACATATATATTTTGCGAAATTTTTAAGGATTTTATTTCCTTCGTCTGAATGATAAACTTCAGGATGAAATTGAAAAGCATAAATTCTTTCTTTTTCATTTACTATTGCAGCATAAGGAGAATTTGCACTAGTAGCTATGATCTCAAAGCCATGTGGTAATTCATCTACTTTATCACCATGACTCATCCAAACTATTTGTTCATCAGATGTATTTTTAAAAATACTATTCTTTTTAGTAAATTTTAATTTTGCTTTACCATATTCTTGATGATTAGCAGGAACTACAGAGCCACCAAAAAATTGTGCAATTAATTGCATACCATAACATATTCCTAAAACTGGAATACCCAGATTAAATATTTGCTCATCTGGATGATAAGAATCTTTTGTATAAACAGATGCTGGTCCACCTGATAGTATAATGCCACTTGGACTTCTTCTTTGAATATCTTCTATCTTTTCATTATATGGCACGATTTCAGAATAAACACCTGATTCTCTTAGTTTTCTAGCTATGATTTGAGTATATTGACTACCAAAGTCTAGTACAATAATTGGTACATGTTTCATAAATATAGATTCCTTTTGTTCAAATAAAAAGAAATTGTAACCAAAAGTATATTTAAACTTAATAAACATAAGAAAATAAATATAAAGCAATTAATAATATTGAAAAGTAGGCTTTATTTACATAAATTTTTTTTAATAAACTCATCAACTATACTTTTAGCTTCTTTAGATTTTAAAGGTATTGCCATTGCTTGTTTGATTTTCATGAAACTTCCATCTAACACTCTTAAAGTATTATCTTTTTTTGATAAATCTATAAGAGAATCTTTTATTCCTGCTAGAACATCAATATTTTTTTCTAAAAATAAATTAACTGCCTCAGATGTTGTTGAAGATTTAATCGTTTTTGCATATTTTAAATTACGACTTAGATATAAATCATAAGCTGCATTTTTTCCAACAGCAATTTTAATATTCTTTTGATCTACATCATTTATATTATACAAATCAGAATCATTGCGAACTAAATAAGCTCCTTCAATGATAAGATAAGGTTCTGTAAATATTATTGTTTCTTCTCTTTTAGGATCTATTGCTAAAAATGCCAAGTCCCATTTGTCTAAAGATGCAGACTCAACAACTTTATTAGCTGATTCATATTCAATAAATTCTATATGTAAATTTATTTTATTTGAAAATTTTTTAGCGAGGTTAACTGATATTCCACTTAAAACTCCACTTACTAAATTTTTTTGTGCTAAAATGACATTTCCAAGATTAATAGCAACTCTTAAATGATCCTTTGG